>JANMVO010000368.1:0-1928 GCA_031392805.1 Rhodoferax sp.
GGCTGCGTGCTGGCGGCCCGCCTCACAGAAGACCCAGGCATTCAAGTAGCCCTGCTGGAGGCCGGCCCGGTCGACAAGAGTGTGCTGATTCACTGCCCGGCGGGCCTTGCCTTGATGGCCAAGACAGGAGGCGACACCAACTGGCGCTTCAACACGGTTGCCCAGCCAGGCCTCAATGGCCGCAGCGGCTACCAGCCACGCGGCAAGGTGCTGGGTGGCTCCAGCTCGATCAACGCCATGATTTACGCGCGCGGCCACCGCTCCGACTACGATCACTGGGCCGCCGAAGGCAATGCCGGATGGGCGTACGACAGTGTGCTGCCCTACTTCAAACGCGCCGAGCACAACGAACGCGGCGCTGATGCCTTTCATGGCAGCAGCGGGCCGCTGAACGTGAAAGATCTCACCAGCCCCAACCGCTTTGGCCCGGTCTTTGTGCAGGCCGCCCAGCAGGCCGGGTTTGCCCTGAACAACGACTTCAACGGGGCAACCCAGGAAGGCGTGGGCCTGTACCAGGTGACCCAAAAAAATGGCGCGCGCTTCAGCGCTGCCAAGGCCTACCTTACGCCAAATCTGTCGCGTCCGAACCTGCAGGTGATCACCGGCGCGCGCACCACCCGCATCCTGATGGCGCACAAACGCGCCGTGGGTGTGGACTATCGCCAGGGCGGCGAGCTGAAGCAGCTGACTTGCACGCGCGAGGTGCTGCTGTGTGCGGGTGCGTTGCAGTCGCCCCAAATTCTGATGCTGTCGGGCATCGGGCCGCAGGCGCAGCTGACGGAAAAGGGCCTGGCCACCGTACACCACCTGCCGGGTGTCGGCCACAACCTGCAGGACCACCCGGATGTGGTGCTGGTCGTCAATGCGCCGCATTTGAAAGACCTGTTTGGCATCACCCTGGGGGGCGTGGTGCGCGCCATCGAAGGCATTTTTGAGTGGCGCAAACACCGCACCGGTCTGCTCACCACCAACTTTGGCGAGGCCGGTGGCTTCATCAAGAGTCGGCCCGGTGAAG
This sequence comes from Rhodoferax sp., assembly GCA_031392805.1. GTDB lineage: Bacteria > Pseudomonadota > Gammaproteobacteria > Burkholderiales > Burkholderiaceae_C > JANYCG01. The sequence continues at coordinate 1,016 of JANMVO010000368.1, forward strand.
CCATTCCTGATCTGCAACTGCATTTTGTAATTGGCAAGCTGGTGGACCATGGCCGCAAAACCACCTTTGGCCTGGGCTATTCCTGCCATGTGTGCCTGCTGCGCCCCTTGAGCCGGGGCAGCGTGACGCTGGCCAGCAGCGACGCCCTTGCCGCACCTTTAATTGATCCGAACTTTCTCGCGGAACGCGATGACGTGGACCGGTTGATCCGTGGCTTCAAGCGGGTCCGCACAATTCTTGCGCAGCCGGCACTGGCCAGCCATGGCGGACGGGAATCTGCCGCCTCCAGCAGTGCCCAAACCGATGCGCAGATCGAACAATTCATCCGCGACCATGCCGACACCATCTACCACCCCGTGGGCTCGTGCCGCATGGGCAATGGCCCCATGGACGTAGTCGATGCCCAGCTTCGGGTTCATGGCGTGCAGGGCCTGCGCGTGGTAGACGCGTCCATCATGCCGCGCATCGTCGGCGGCAACACCAACGCGCCAACCATCATGATCGCCGAGAAGGCCGCCGACATGATCATGGCGGCGGCGCGGTAGTTGAAAATCACGGAATATGGCAATTGCTCAGGAAACACCCAGCCAAAAAAGCCGATGAGTCAAAACCAACACAGCAGAAACGACAAGCCATCCCCACGACCGCAGAGCGTCCTAAAATGAAACACTACATCGCCCCCAGCAGCCCCATGCGCCCACAGTTCGATGCCAAAGCCAACTACCAGGCGCGGCACTTTGTCTGGGGCTTTGATGCCGTGGATGGCAAAGGTGGCGTTGGCACCCTCACACTGAATCGGCCCGAGCGCAAAAACCCGCTGACGTTTGACGCTTATGCCGAGTTGCGGGATCTGTTTGCCGCGCTAAAGTTTGCCACCGACGTGAAAGTGGTGGTGATCACCGGCGCAGGCGGC
>JANMVO010000402.1:0-7232 GCA_031392805.1 Rhodoferax sp.
GAGCCGGTTCATGGCTCGGCGCCGGACATTGCAGGCAAAGGCATCGCCAACCCGATCGGACAAATCTGGTGCGGTGCCATGATGCTCGAATTTTTGGGTCACAAGGCGGCGCATGACGCGGTGCTGGCGACCATTGAAAAATTGCTGGAGCCTGGAGCCGGTGCGCCCCGGACGCCGGACATTGGGGGCCGGGCCAGCACCACCGATGTCGGTCGTGCCATTGCCAACGCTTTGTAGTCTGGCGCTTCAATCCAGTGCTGCTTCCGGATTGCCCAGTGTCAACAACTTTGCAGTGCGCTCTTGTTGCACACATTCGTGCCATTCGCAGGTTATTGTAAAAATGTCGTTCACCGCTGAGCGCGCGTGGGATAAAAGCGTCTAGAATTTGGCACCGCACTGTTGTAAACCTGCATGTTGTCTTGACACGGACAAAGTCTGTGGCTCTAATCACATGCAGCAGTACAAGCTGCAGATACCGTCACTCCATCATTTGCCAAGCCCGCCGTTTAAAGAAACTGGCTGCAGCGCCGAGTATGGGGAGATACCCAATAAATCTGAAGAGACGATTCGATTAACTCTGCTTCCAAACAAGGGGTTCTTTGTGAATAAAACCGAACTGATTGAGCACATTGCAAAACACGCCGACATTTCCAAGGCGGCGGCAACGCGCGCTCTGGAGTCCACCATTGGTGCCGTCAAGACCACGCTGAAAAAAGGCGGTTCGGTTTCGCTAGTAGGCTTTGGCACTTTTACCGTTGGAAAACGTGTGGCGCGTGTTGGCCGCAATCCCCGTACCGGTGATGCGATTAAAATCAAGGCTGCCAAAGTGCCAAAATTTCGTCCGGGTAAAGCATTGAAAGATGCACTTAACTGAACCCGGCTCTTAATGGCAGCGTCAATTTTGGGTGATTAGCTCAGTTGGTAGAGCGGCGCCTTTACACGGCGTAGGTCGGCGGTTCGAGCCCGTCATCACTCACCACCCAAGCAAAGGCGAACCCAGGGTTCGCCTTTTTGTTTTAACGTGAAAGAACCGTCATGCTTCGGGGCTCTGCGCTTGCGGGCATGACAGTTGAGCGGAGAGTAAGTCCATGTTTGATTTAGTGCGCAAGCACACGAAGATCTTGATGTTCGTGATGTTCTTGTTGATCATCCCTTCATTTGTTTTGTTTGGAATTGACGGCTACAACCGCTTTCGGGACAAGGGTGAGGCTGTGGCGCGGGTCGGCGGGCATGACATCAGCCAAAGCGAATGGGATGGTGCGCACAAAATGGAAGTTGATCGCATCCGTGCCTCCATGCCGTCGGTGGATGCGAAGTTGCTGGACTCTCCCGAAGCCCGCTATGCCACGCTGGAGCGGCTGGTGCGCGAGCGTGTTCTGGCCGAGGCTGCGGACACCTTGAAGCTGCAGACCAGTGATGCAAGACTGGCCGGCGAATTGCAACAAGACCCGACCATCGCCTCGTTGCGCCGTGCGGACGGCACGCTTGACATGGAACGCTATCGCCAGCTCGCAGCAAGCCAGGGGCTGACGCCAGAAGGTTTTGAGGCACGCGTGCGCAGGGACCTTTCGGTTCGCCAGGTCGAGGCCGGCATCGTCAACACCGGGTTTGCTGCACCCACGCAGGCTGACGTATCGCTGAACGCTTATTTTGAGAAGCGGGACATTCAGTTTTTGCGCTTTGTGCCAGCGGACTTTGCCGCGAGGGTGACACCCGCTGATGCTGAACTTGAGGCGTTTTACAAGGACAACCAGGCGCTGTTCAAGGCGCCGGAATCAGCGACTATTGAGTACGTTGTGCTCGACCTGGACGCCGTCAAGAAATCGATCACAGTCAACGAGTCAGACTTGAAGTCCTACTACGACCAGAACATCGCCCGCCTCAGCGGCAACCAGGAACGGCGTGCCAGCCATATCCTCATCAACGCGCCCAAGACAGCGCCTGCCGCAGAGCGGGACAAAGCAAAAACCCGCGCACTTGAACTGCTGGCAAACGTGCGAAAGGCGCCAGACAGCTTTGCCGAGGTTGCCAAAAAGAATTCGCAGGATGCAGGTTCTGCCCCAAGTGGCGGGGATCTTGATTTCTTTGCCCGTGGTGCCATGGTCAAACCGTTTGAGGATGCGGCGTTTGCCATGAAAAAAGGCGATATCAGCGATGTTGTGGAGTCAGATTTTGGCTACCACATCATCAAACTCACCGACATCAAGGACGCCAAGCAAAAGAGCTTTGAAGAGTTGCGCACTGGCATTGAGTCTGATTTGAAGACACAGCAAGCCAAAGTCAAGTTTGCTGAGACGGCTGAAGCATTTACAAACGGGATTTATGAGCAGTCGGACAGCCTCAAGCCCGTGGCAGACAAGCTAAAACTGGAGATCAAGACCGCCAGCAACCTGACCCGCCAGCCACTTGCCGCCGTAGCCGGCACCACAGGCGCAGTGCTGACCAACCCCAAATTTCTGGCGGCTGTCTTCGGTGCCGATTCAGTCGAGAAAAAGCGCAATACCGAAGCCGTGGAGATAGCACCCAACCAGCTGGCGGCAGCGCGCATTACGCAGTACACACCGGCGCGCACGATTGCCTTTGCCGACGTGCGCACCAGCGTGCGGGAAAAGGTTGTTGTCCAGCGTGGCATTGAGCTGGCCAAAAAAGAAGGTATCGATAAACTGGCGGCCTGGAAAGCCAGCCCCGCCACAGCGACAATGCCAGTGGCCGTTGTTGTTTCCCGCGACAAGCCGCAAAGCGCGCCGCAGCAGGTTCTCGAAGCTGCCCTGCGGGCCGATACAACAACCTTGCCAACGTTTGTAGGCATCGACATGGGTGCACAAGGATATGCCATCGTCAAGGTCAATTCGGTGCTGGCTCGTACAGCACCTGCTGACGATGTCGCGGCCAAACAGGAACGTGCGCAGTACGTCCAAGGCTGGAGCGGCGCCGAGAACCTGGCCTACTACAACGTGCTCAAAGAGCGCTTCAAAGCCCAGATCAAGGTGCCGAAACCGGCACGTGCAACGCTTGATTCAGCCATGTCTGGCGGATAAGTGGTCACCAGCCGTTATAATCAAGGTCGTGTGGTGGCTGTAGCTCAGTTGGTAGAGTCCAGGATTGTGATTCCTGTTGTCGTGGGTTCGAGCCCCATCAGCCACCCCAAATGATATATGAAAAGCCTGCTATTTAATAAGTAGCAGGCTTTTTTCTTTGGTACCCGATGTAAGGGCGGATGTAAGACGATTTGCCAAATCCGGCGTCATCACAAGGGTGGGCGGGAGCACACACTACATGAATGGCCGCAGGCCACTGACTAACCACACAGCGGGCAGCGCCTGACCAATGCCCAGGTGCCACGACAACCACAAGGGCGCGCAGACGGTGGCGCGTAGGGCAGGAACTGACCGGGAAGCGCCGACAGCCTTGCGACCGACTTCTGCGAAGGCCACTTTGCATAAGGCCTGTTGCTTTCACCCGACAGGCCACGTAGCGGCGACCGGCACCAAGCGGAGCTTTAGCGCAGCGACTGGCGGGCTCTGAACAGCGGCCAGCTACGGACGGGGATATGTTCACACGGGACGGGACACGTAGTGTTGCGTTTTAATCGCATAGGGATATACCCTAATTGACACAGCCACACGCGCGATCAAGCTTTCGGCTGGACTGTTGCCACCCCGGATATGCAGCCATAGACAAGGCCCGATCAATCCTTTTCAAGGACAAATTACCTGCCTTCCATCAAGAAATCCGTTCCGGCTGCGGCCATCCTGCTGACCCTGGCCTCCAGCCTTTACGCCCAGAAGGCCGGCGACAACGTCTTGGGCGCGGGCATTGCCAATATCGCGCCAGCGGTTTCGCTCGGCCAACTGAACTCGGTCGGGCCAGCTGCCGCGCCTTTCAACGCAGCGACTGCGGGCGCGTCGGCGTCGAGCAAGAGCGTCAACACCCTGTCGCTGAGCTGGCTGCACATGTACACCGACAATATTGCAACGGAACTCTCTTTGGGCATTCCGCCAAAACTGAACCTGGACGTGCATCTGGCATCCGGAGACCATCCTGGCGCGGCAAATGCCCGCATCCTGACGCCAGCCCTGGTGGCCAAGTACCTGTTCAATACACCGGCCGACCAGTGGCGTCCCTATCTGGGCCTGGGCATTACCTACGCCTCATTCAGGAACATAGAGGCCAATACCAGCGATCCCCTGGTCAATCAACTGGGCGGAACGTCGGCGTCGCTGAGCTCGTCCTGGGCGCCGGTTTACAACGCCGGCGTGATCTACAACATCAACCCGAAATGGTCGATCAACGGCTCTGTGTCCTATATTCCACTGTCGTCCAACGCCACCTTTATTGGTGCCGGACGGGGAACTGGCACCACGACCAGCGGCAACCTCAAGCTGAATACGACAGATATCGTGATCCGCGTTGGCTACAAGTTCTGACGCTACAAAAACAATAGCCTTTCGCGTTCGTATCCAGAGGGCTGGATGGCTATTGGCGCATTAACTGGTGAACGGGAAACTGGCGACCGGACCGGATGCGCCCAGTGGTTGACCTGCGCCTGGCGTGGACGGTGCCTGTCGATTGGACCGTTCTTCCAGGTAGCAAGTGACCAAACCTGACATCACTGCGCACCGTATGTCCACAACGGAACAGCACCGACGCTGGAGGCGGTGGTCCAGAACTACAACACCAGGCAGTCTTTAGGTTTGACGGCAACGCAAATGTCTGATTTGACCCAGTACCTCAAGTCCCTGTAATCATCGGCCAGGAGGAACTGGCGACAGTTTCGCCTCAAGGGGAAAGCGATACCTGGCCCCGGATTTCCCCACCCGGGCTGGCGGCGGTGTGCAGGTTGACGTACCAATTGCCGTTCATCACGTCCTCCATCTGTGCGCTTGTGAGTGTCGCTGTTCCGCGGATGGGGCTTTCCAGGTTGCCCGTGAATGGCAGTGCCACACCAGCGTTTTGCCCCATCTTCGCCGGGCCATGAAAGTGCCCGCCTGTTGCCGGGCCACTCAAGCCGGAATAGGTGACGGTCCAGCTCAACAGGCTGGTCTGTTTGTTCAGGTTGGCAGAGAGTGTACCGCTGGCATTGCTGTTGTTTGCAGGCACTTCACTGGCACCCGACAGGCGTGCGTTCAGCGTGCTGATGTTGGACGCCATGGGCGACATGTTGCAGGCACTTATGGCTAACAGGCTGAACAGCAAGACGCTGATGGTCAAGGTTCGGCGTTGAATTCGACAATGAATCATGGTGATCTCCAGTAGGTTGAAAGAACGAGGATGTGCCTGAATGATGCGTGGCAATGGGTCGGCTGACTGTGCGTTGGCGCACATAGGAAGGTTTTTTAAGTGTTTTGTCCATTTTAACTGATAAAAAATGCCTGTAGCCCTTTTGTAGTATACATAGTTAGCTATTAATTACGTAGTATTTATGCCCAGCTTGCAGAGAGTCCCTCTTGCGGGCCCCACCATTCCTGTATCAGCACCACGCCTGGGGCAGGCCCGCCACCTGCGGGTTCGGCGAGATTACCATTGACCTCCTGACCATCGGGCCGCTTGAAGCTGATTGTCTTTCCTGTAATGTTCTCATATATTTGCGGGACAGGCCGCAGCGGCAAAGCCGCAAGCCCTGTCGCCAACTGACCAAAGTCGCGATTCATTGCGCGCCCGCTATTCTTGTCAAGACATCACCGGAAGGCATTTGGCTTTCAGCGAGTCTGGAATCCAATGGTTGGCTGGACCTGGGACGCTATACTGAGTTTCCCATCCCAATCGAGTGCCGACGGAGGCCGCTCGGCACCAGGAATCGCGACATGTCGAGCAAGATCAGTGACGCAGTATGGCGCTTGCCCGAAAGACCGGGCAATGAGCTGTCCCCACCCGCTGCGGCAGTGGCGATTACCGAGATCATCGCTACCGCCCGTGACCTGGCTTGGACCGGCCGTCATGTAGATGCCATCGAGTTGTGTACCCAGGGGCTTGCGGCCCGGCATATAAGCCCCGCGCAGCGCATGGACCTGCTAAATGCGCATGCCGAATCGCTGACGGCGCAGGGGCTTTTCGCCGATGCCGCTGAAGTTGCCACCCATATGCTGGCATTGGCCAATGCGCAAAACAGCGCTGAGCTGCTGCCAATAGCCTTGATTCGCCAGGCCTTGACCTTGATGCCGCTGGGCCAGGTCAAGCCGGCATTGGCGGTGGCAGAGCAGGGTGCTGAGGTGGCGCATCAGTCCGGTCGCCGCGCCATGATCGCAAGGAGCTTGTTGTGCCTTGCCGAGGCGCAGTTGCGCGCCGCCGTTCCGGCTGCAGCGGTAGATACGGCCCAACGCGCGGCCACCCTGTTTGAAGCTTCGGGTGACACGGTCGCGCTTGGGCGCTCCTATTGGGTGATTGCGTTTGCCCAGACGCGGCTCTCCGACAACGAGGCATCGCGCGCGGCAGCCGGGCGTGCAGCCGCGTTGGCGCGTCAAGCAGGCGACGAATACGGCCTTGCGAATGCGCTAAACGTTAAGAGCTTCAGTTGCAAAGACATTGCCGAGCGCATGGCGCTATTGCAGCAGGCAGCACAGGCGTTTGACCGCTCCGGCTATGCCTTCGGTCGAATGCTGGTTGTCGGCAACCTGTCGCTTGCGTTCGCCGAACTCGGGCTCTATCGCCATGCCTGCCGACTTGGCGATGAATGTATGGCACTTGGCATGCGTATGGGGGCGCGGCTCAATGTTGCCCAGGCGTCCGGAGGCATCCTGTATTGGAAGACTGCGCTTGGTGATCTGACAGGCGCGCGCGCGCAGTGGCCGGCGTACGACGCGTTGGTCGCAGCGCTGGACGAGCCCATCACGCGCAGTGATCGTGAGTTGTGGGGCACTGCCCTGGAGATCGCTGAAGGTGACTTTGGGACAGCGCTCAAGCGCCTGCGCGCATTTTTACGCCAGGTGAGCGCCACGAACCCCGAATTCGAACTGTATGTCCTGATACCGATGGCGAAGCTGCTTCTGCTGCAGGGCGACGGAGCCGCTGCCTTGCGGACAACCCGGCGCGGAGTCTTGCTGCATGCGAGACACGGGTTTGCCCGCGCCGGATACGGCCAGAGCCAGGACATCTGGTGGTGGCACAGCCGCGCACTGGCGGTCTGCGGCCACGACGAAGATGCGTGGGCCGCGCTGCAACGCGCCCATTCCATCTTGTTGCAGTCCATGGGCAATGTGCGCGACGAAGGCCTGCGCCGCAGCTACCTCAACAAG
>JANMVO010000408.1:0-17603 GCA_031392805.1 Rhodoferax sp.
AGTCACTGCACTTCGCCGCCACAACGCCCTATGAAACCCTGCTGCAATACAAGCCCGGCAAGGCCGAACAGGTGCTGGCACCCGAAGTAGCCCAAGCGGCGCGCGGCGCGATTCGGGGGGTGGTGGAAGATGGCACTGCAAAACGCGTGAAGCAGGCCTTTGTGCGGCCTGACGGCAGCATCATTCCAGTCGGTGGCAAGACCGGCACCGGAGATCAGCGCTTTGATACTTTTGGTGCGGGTGGCCGCCTGATTAAATCGCGCGTGGTGAATCGCTCGGCGACATTTGTGTTCAACATTGACGGGCGTTTCTTCGGCACCCTCATCGCCTACGTGCCGGGCGCCCAGGCCGCCGCCTACGACTTCACCAGCGCCCTGCCAGTGCAATTGCTGAAAGTGCTGGCACCCCAGCTGATGCCGCTGATCAATGCCGGTGCGGGCAATCCGGCAGCGCCAGGCGCTTGCGTGAATTGAGCGCGCATGCCAGACGCAAAGCCGAAGCGCTGCCAGTGACCACGGCAGACAGGTTGACGAGATCGATGGCTGTCTCCATCCGATTTATTGAGGGTCACGATTTATTGAGGGTCAGATTCCAATTAAACCCGCTCAACGATGATGGCCGGAGTCGTGCCGCCCGGCGTACACATCGTCACCAGGCCGCGCTTCCCTGGAAATGGAATGGGTCACCACAGCGCGTCCAGCCGCCCCACCACCAGTCTGAAGCCCCGCTTTGCCATCGCGCGCGCCTCAGTTTCATCGTGCGTCACCAGCAGCGCGGCAATGCCTGCCTGCGCAATGCGTTGACGGAACTCTTCGCGCAAACTGCTTCGCAATTCTGCGTCCAGCGCTGAAAACGGCTCGTCCAGCAGCAACAGCCGTGGCGCGGTGATAAGGGCGCGCGCCAGCGCCACACGCTGCTGCTCACCACCCGAGAGAGCCATGACTTTGCGCATGGCGTGACTCGCCAGACCGAAGCGCGCCAGCATGACCTGCGCCTGCCCTCGGGCTGCACCTTTCGGCAGGCGCTGCTCGACCAGGCCAAACGCCACGTTGTCTTGCACATTGAGGTGGGGGAACAGCGCAAAGTCCTGAAACATCAGTGCAAAGCCGCGTCGCTCGGGGGGCGTGTCAGTGATGTCCACGCCATCAAACCAGACACTGCCAGCGTCCAATGGCTCCAGCCCGGCCACCATTTTCAGCAAGGTGCTTTTGCCGCTGCCCGAGGGCCCAAGCAGGGCCACAGTTTCGCCCGCCACCACTTGCAGATTCAAACCATCGGCCAGCAGCCAGTGCCCGCCAGCCGCATCATGAAACATTTTCTGAATGGCCTTCAGTTCAAGCAAGCGGCAACTCCTTTGAATGCAACTCTTTTGAAGCGATGCGGCTCTGGGCTTCATGGCGTTCATCAGTCCGCGCGGGCGATTTTTCAATCAGCATGAAGGCCAGCAGGGCCAACCCCATCAGCAGGCAGGCCAGCACCAGCGCGGCGTCCAGATTGGCGGCTCCGGGCCTGCCCAGCCGCTGGTAAATCAAGGTGGTGAGTGTCGCCCATTCGGGGCGCGACAAAAACAGGGTCACGGCAAATTCACCCAACACCGTGGCTGCTGCAAACGCCATGCCACGGCGCAGTGCCGGGGCGATCAGCGGCAGTGTGACGCGCCAGAAAACGCGTGCCGGCGTAGCGCCCAATGTGCGCGCGGCTTGCAGCAAATGGGCAGGCTGGCTGTCCAGCGCAGCAGCCAAGGACTTGGCGACAAACGGGTATGCCAGCAGCGAATAGGCGGCAACCAGCAAAGGCAGGCTCGCCGTCCAGGAGGGATACAGCAACAGCAGGCCAAACGCCACGGTGACCGGCGATACCACAATCGGCAGATACGCTGCGGTACGCAACCCCATGGAATTGCGCGCGGCCAACGCGTGGGCCAGACCCAGCCCGGTCGCCAACAGCAATGCGAAAGTCGAAAACCGCAGGGTATTCCAAAGGGCTTGCCACATCTCCTGGTCCAGTAACACGGCCCATGCTGCGGTGCCTGCGGCCAGGGCACGCCACACAATCGCCAGCAGCGGCGCAGCGCAGACGACAAACAGAACGCCCAGTGCGCCATACACGCCAGCCCATTGCATCGCGCCGCCGGGATGGCGCAAGGCAATGGTATCGGCAGGCAGCGGCGTGGACAGCCGCTTCTCGATCAAGCCATAAGCCAGCGCCACGCTGCCGGTGAGCACCAGCATGCCCAGGGCCAGCACACCCGCCTCGGCCAGCTTGAGCTCGTGCGCGACCAGCGTGTAGATTTCAACTTCCACCGTCGCAAAACGCTGCCCGCCCAGCAACAGGGCCAGCCCAAAGCCGGCAAAACAATACAAAAAAACCAGGCACAGGGCAGAGGCCAGCCAGGGCAACACCGCCGGCCACTCCACGCGCCAAAAGGCACGCCATGGCGTGGCCCCCAGCGTGCGCGCCGCCGCGACGCGTGAGGCGCTTACCTGTGCCAGCGCGTCGACCCCCGCACGCACCACCACGCACAGGTTGAAAAAAAGATTGCCGTAGAGCAGCAGCCACGGTGTGTCCTGCAGGGACTGCCCCACATTGAAGCCCAGCCAGCGGCTTAATATTTCACTGACCACACCGCGTGGCCCCCACAGGGCCAGCACACCCATGCCAGCCACCAATGTGGGCACTACAAACGGCAGCAAGAGCAACCGCAGCACCAGGGTGCGACCGACAAATTGGTAGCGCGCCAGCACCCAGGCAACAGGCAGGCCGAGCAGCAGCGCCAGAGCGCAGGTCAACGCCGCCTGCGTGAATGACCAGACCACCCGCCAGCGTAAATAGTCGTCTTGCCACAGTGAAATGATCAAGCCAGCGGGAGCACCGGTCCAGCCTTCCACCAGCAGACGCAGCAAAGGTGCAATTAGCATTAGGGACAGGAAAACTGCGGGCACGAGGCCCAGTGCCAAGCCCCGTGTCAGGCCCCGGGTCAGGTACTTCGCTGCCAGCGATGAAGCGCCGCGCACGGGTAGCCGCAGATGAACAGCCATCAGAAGATCATCCGCACATCATCCAGAAAGGCAGCACAGAAAACACCAAACTATTTCAGGACAACACGCGTCCACCGACTCACCCATCCACTGCCCTTTTCGGCAATGACCTGGGGCGCCAGGTTATCAAACGCCGCAGGCTCCACGGCGTGGCGCATTACCTCTGCACGCGGTGTGCCAGGCTCGACGGGGAACATCCACATGTCAGTTTGCAGCGCCTGCTGCACTGCGGCTGAGCGCATGAACTCCATGAACTTATGCGCCGCTACACGCTGTGCACCGCCCTTGACCAGGGCCACGCCCTCGACCTGGCGAAACACACCGCCTTTGGGGGTCAGGCTGCCAGTCGGCGGCTCGGTGATTTTCTCCTTGCTATAGAACACTTCGGCGGCCGGGCTGCTGGCATAGCTCACCACCAGCGGGCGCGTGCCACCGTTGCGCGTGAACTCTGTGTAGTAGGCCTCGCTCCAGCCCTTGGTGACCTTCACGCCATTGCCACGCATGCGCGCCCACCAGTCAAACGCCGGTTCTTCACCCAACCCAGCCACGGTGGCCAGCATGAACGCAAAACCGGGGCTTGATGTGGCCGGGTTTTGCACTGCCAGCAGGTTGCGGTAGGCAGGCTGCGCCAGGTCTTGCAGTGTTTTCGGCAGCGCCAGATGCTGTTCGGCAAACCAGGCTCGGTCATAGTTGATGGTGACAAAGCCGTAGTCAACGGGGAGCACAAGCACGGGCAGCGCCGGACCCGCTATTGCCGCCACTGTGGCGCGCCGGGCTGCCTGGCCCATATAGCTGTCCAGCACATTGGCAGCAAGCGCTTTGCCACTCAAGGCGTTGTCAAGCCCGAACACCACATCGGCAATCGGTTGTGCACGGGTCAAGATGAGCTTGTTGAGCATTTCACCGGCATCACCCGCCTTGATGACAACCAGTTTGACGCCTGCATCGGCTTCAAACTGCGCCAGCAAGGGCTTGGGCAATGAGAAAGAGCTGTGAACCATCACGCGCAACTCCTTGGCTTGAGCAGTGATGCTGGCCAGCGGCATGAGGGTAAGGGTAAGGCTATGGGTGAAGGCCAGCAGCGTTCGCCTCAAAACACGCGCCAGGCTTGCGGCAAAAATCTTCGGCTTCATGAAGAACCCTCATTCGATGCGCCAAACGCAGAGCACATGAACAGACGGAAGCGGACCCGGCCATCACGCTCCTCACGCTGGCACAACCCAGATCAGGTGAGTGGGGTATCTCTCAGCCGGCCCTGCCTTGGCAGCAGAGCCGACACCCCCGGTGATGGTCCCGATTGTAGGGAATATGGCGCCGGTAGCATCACGAAACAGAACACTGGTGCTTTGCTCGCCAAGGGTGATCGCCTTGGCACCGACATGACTACCAATATAACTGCACTTCGTGACAGGTCAATACTCTCGGGTGTGGAAAAAGTCTCATTTCTGCGAAATTTATGAGACCATCAAATTTGAAACCTGAAATCTGCGCCACCCCGCAGAATGAATAAATGGAACTGAAAACATGCTGCGACAGCATGATGTTTCTTCTGAGTTACCCTGCCGGGTGGCGGGCTTCGACGTAGGCAGTGCGCAGTGAACGTTAAAAATCAGCGGTGGTGGGCGAGGCGGCGCGCTATTCACCGAGATTTTTCCAGCGCACTGGCCAACTGCGCGTCTTGCGCCTTTTTGGCGAACTCCGCGCGCAAGGCTTTCAGCTTTTCGCGCGGGTCTTCGCGGGTGGTGGTTCTGTCCAGCCCCATTTCGGCAATGAAGCGGCTGGGCTGGGCAGCAATCATCTCGCGCCCCTTCTTGCGTTTGCGGGTCCAGCTCACGGCCAGGCTGTGTTGGGCGCGCGTGATGCCCACGTACATCAGGCGGCGCTCTTCCTGCAGGCGCTCCACAATGCTGTCGCTCATCGGGCCCCCGGCCCGGCCGGTGGGGTTGGCATCATCCCCAAGCTTGAACGGCAGCATGCCCTCGGTCACGCCCACCAGCATCACGTGCGGCCATTCCAGGCCCTTGGCGGCGTGCAACGTGCTTAAGGTGACGACGTCCTGATCTTGCTCACGCTCGCTGATCGTCGACAAGAGTGATACCGTCTGCGCCACATCGAGGAGTGACTTCACTTCATTCGCGGTGGACACACCCGCCGCATCGTCAATCTGGCCACCACAGCGCGCCGACATCCAGTCGCAGAAATCCATCACGTTGGACCAGCGCGCAGCGGCGAGCTTTTCGCTTTCCTCGCCGTCATGCAGGTGCTTCTCGTAGTCAATTTCCTTGAGCCATTCCAGCAGGAAAGCTTTGGCAGCGTCGGCCCCCACGGTATGGCGGGCACGAAATTCCAGGTCGTTCACATAGCGGCCAAACTCATGCAGGCTGCCCACGGCCTTGCTGCTGAGCACGCTGCCGAGCGAGGATGAAAACAGCGCCTCAAACAGGCTCACCTTGTACTGGTTTGAGAAAGTGCCAAGCTGCGCCAGCGTCTGATGGCCAATGCCACGTTTGGGCGTGGTGACAGCGCGCAGAAAAGCCGGGTCGTCGTTGTTGTTGATCCACAGCCGGAACCAGCCGCACAGGTCCTTGATCTCGGCCCGGTCAAAAAAGCTGGTGCCGCCCGACACCTTGTAGGGAATTTGCGCTTTGCGCAAGGCTTTCTCAAACGTCTTGGCCAGGTGGTTGGCGCGGTACAGCACGGCGAAATCGCGAAATTCCTTGTGCTGGCTGGCGGCAGGAGTGCCATTCGTTCCACTGGCAATGGCTTCGGTGCCCGCGCGCAGGCTCTGGATGCGGGCCACGGTGCGCTCGGCCTCATGCTCTTCGCTGTCTGCATCCACCACGCGCACTGGCTCGCCTTCGCCCAAGTCGCTCCACAGGTTTTTGGGGTACAGCTTGGGGTTGGGGCCAATCACATTGTTGGCCGCGCGCAGGATGGCGCCCGTGGAACGGTAGTTTTGCTCCAGCTTGATGACCTTGAGCGTGGGGAAATCCAGCGGCAGTTTTTTGAGATTGTCCAGCGTGGCCCCGCGCCAGCCATAAATGCTTTGGTCGTCGTCTCCCACGGCCGTGAAACGCGCGTCTTTGGCCGGGTTGCCACCGACCAGCAACTTCAGAAATTCATACTGCGTGGCATTCGTGTCCTGGTACTCATCCACGAGAACATGGCCCGCCAGCCCTTGCCATTTATGCCTGACGTGCTCATGATTTTGAAGCAATTTTAAGGGCAGGCTGATCAGGTCGTCAAAGTCAACGCTCTGGTAGGCGCTGAGTCGCTCCTCATAGCGTGCCATGATGCGCGCGGTGATCTTCTCAGAGTCGTCTTTGGCCAGTGCTTGCGCCTGCGCCGCGTTCAGCCCCATGCTTTTCCAGCGGCTGATGGTCCATTGCCAGGCCCGCGCGGTGGCCGCGTCAGTGCTGCCGCCTGCGTCTTTCAGGATACCGGTCACGTCGTCACTGTCCAGAATCGAGAAATTCGGTTTTAGCCCCAACGCCTCGCCGTCCTTACGCAACATGCGCACACCCAGGGCGTGAAAGGTGCAGATCACCACGTCTTTGGCCGCCTTGCCAATCAACCCTTTGGCGCGCTGGCGCATCTCGGCTGCAGCCTTGTTGGTGAAGGTGATGGCGGCAATGCGTTTGGGCTCCAGCCCGGCCTGAATCAATCGGCCAATTTTGTGGGTGATCACCCGGGTCTTGCCCGAACCGGCACCGGCCAGCACCAGGCAGGGGCCATGCATGAAATTGACGGCCTCTTGCTGCGCGATGTTCAGGCCGGTGGACGCTTGGGGATTGGGGGAAGACATTCAGGGGGATTGGTGTAACTGCGGGGACGCGAACGATGATAACGGGCCTTTAGCGTGACCACTAGCGTGGCTTTAGCGGGCCTGAAGCAGCCTATAACGGGGCCGGTTGCCAGCCCTCATGCCGTCGCGATGCAATTCAACGTGGGGGACAATACCCTCCGTGCTGCAAATCTTCGTCGTCACGTTCCCGTTCTTCGCCTTGGTGCTGGCCGGCTATATGGCTGCGAGGCGGGGTATGTTGCCGCTGGAGGCCATTCCCGGTTTGAACGGGTTTGTGCTGTTTTTTGCCCTGCCTTGCCTGTTGTACCGATTTGGCGCGTCAATGCCGGTGGCGCAGCTGCTGGACAGCAGCGTTTTCTTCACCTATTTGCTGTGCGCACTGGTGATGGTGGGGTTCGTTGTGACCATCAGCATGAAGCGCATTGGCTGGAATGACGCCTCGTTTGGCGCGCTGGTGGCGGCTTTTCCCAACACCGGTTTCATGGGGGTGCCGTTGCTGGTGGCCTTGCTGGGTCCGCAGGCGGCTGGCCCGGCCATTGTCACGATTCTGGTGGACTTGGGGGTCACCATGTCACTGTGCACAGCGTTGTCGCGGCTGGACGGTGCCGATGAACATGGCGCTGCCAAAGCCATGAAGAACGCACTCAAGGGCGTTGCCACCAACCCGATGCCCTGGGCCATTTTGCTGGGCGCCGCGTCCTCTGCCATCAGCCTGGAATTGCCCAAACCAGTGATGCAGACACTGGGCATGCTGGCCGATGCCGCGTCACCGGTGGCGCTGTTCACCATTGGCTCGGTGCTGGCCCGCTCGCAGATGAAGGCGGCGCGGGGCCACGCCAAGCCCCTGCCCATGCGCGACTACCTGCCGCTCGCGGCGCTCAAGCTGCTGCTTCATCCGCTGCTGGTGCTGCTGGTCGGGGCGGCAGCGATCACGCTGGGTGTGCCATTGGGCAAATTTGCCCTGACCGTCATAGTGCTGGTCGCCGCACTCCCCAGTGCCAGCAACGTGGCCTTGCTGGCCGAGCGCTATGAGGCCGACAACGGGCGCATTGCCCGCATTATTCTTGTCAGCACGGCGGCCTCGTTCGTCACGTTCTCGCTGGCGGTCGCGCTGCTGACGTGAGCTCTGCCTGTTTCAAAGGCCCAAGCGCTTCCAGCCGTGGTTCAGCGCTTCCACGTGACCCATTGCGCGATGCGCTCAAAGGCCATGTCGGTGACGGCCGCGAGCAGGCCCACCAGCAACGCACCTTGAAGCACATAGGCGGTATTGAAGCCGCTCAATCCGACGATGATGGGTGAGCCGAGCGTCTTGGCCCCTACGGTAGACGCAATGGCTGCCGTGCCGATGTTGATGATGACCGAGGTGCGAATGCCGGAAACCCACACCGGCAGCGCCAATGGCACATCGACCTGCGCAAAGCATTGCCAATCAGACAAGCCCATGCCTTGGGCTGACTGGCGCACGGATGCCGGCACCGCGTTTAACCCGGCGACGGTGGCCTGCACCACCGGCAGCAAGCCGTACAGCGCCAGCGCAATCAAGGCCGGCAGCTCGCCAAAACCCACCAGTGGCACGGCGATGGCCAGCACCGCCACCGGCGGAAAAGTCTGCCCCATCGCCACCAGCGCCTCCACCACCTGGCTAAATTGTCGGCCCGGGCGGCGGGTGATCAAAATTCCGAGTGTGGTGCCCAGCACAACCGAAATCAGGCTGGAAATACCCACCAGTTTGCAGTGCTGCCACAGCAGTTCGGCAAACGGCTCCTGCTGGTAAACCGGGCGTTCCAGTGTCGGGAACAGCGTGGCAAACAGCGGTTTCGAGTAGGGCAGATACACCACCAGCGCCAGCAACGCGAGCGCGCCCCACAGTAGCGGGTCCTGCCAAAAACGGTAGCTTAGACTTGGAGCTTGGACCGCTGCCGGGCTGGATGTGACGCTGGCGGCAGGTGATCTTGAGGACGAAGACATCATGCGCCGCCGCTACGCCTGTCGCTGCCGCTGCCGCTATGACTGCCGCCGACTGCGGGTTTTTCAAACATGTCCACCGCATGCAGCACACCCGCATGAAGGCCCACAGCATCCACCAGGTTCACGTGCGCCAATTGCTGCATTGACATGAAAGACACGACCTCACGCAGGTTGGTGTCGGCCGGTAATGCAAGGCCCGCACCGGTCGGCTCTTTGCGGGCGCAGTCACTGGCAGGCTGCAAGGACAGCAGCTTGATGCCGATGTCGCTGCGGCCCACAAAGTCAACGGCGAAATCATTGGCAGGGTGGGCCGGCAGCGTCAGCGGCGCGCCAACCTGCACAATTTTGCCGTGATCGAGCAGCACAATTTTGGTCGCCAGCCACAGTGCCTCTTCATTGTCGTGGGTCACCAGCACAATGGTTTTGCCAGACGCCTGGTGCACGCGTTTCATCTCCAGTTGCTGCGCAGCGCGCGTAGCCGGGTCCAGCGCGATCTTGCCGGCGTCATGCGCCTGCATGCGGTTGATCGTCTTCAGCAGGGTGGACTTGCCCGAGCCCGAGGGGCCAATGATCACCACAAACTCGCCGCGCTCAATTTTCAGGTTCAGCCCTTCAATCACCGGCACGCCGTCGCAGGATTTGCCAATGTCCGCAAACTCGATCATGGTTGCGGACCCCGGGTCAGCGTGATCAGTAGTTTGAACAGGGCGTCAACCAGCACCGCCAGTGCGATGACGGGCACCACGCCCAGCAACACCAGATCCTGCGCACTGCTGAACAGGCCGTCAAACATGATCGCCCCCAGGCCACCGGCACCAATCAAGGCCGTGACGGTGGCCAATCCCACGGCCTGAATGGTGGCGGTTCTCACGCCGGCCAGCAGCACCGGCAAGGCCAGCGGATACTCAACGCGCCAAAGAATTTGCGCCTGCGACATGCCCATGCCGCGCGCCGCATCCACCACGCCGGACGGAACCGCCTCCAAACCCGCCAGCGTGCCGCGGACCACCGGCAGCAGGCTGTACAGCGTCAATGCAATCACGCCTGGCGCCATGCCCACACCGCTGATGCCGGAGCGGGCCAGCCACGGCCAGGCTGCGGCCAGCAGCGCCAGCGGTGCCATCAGCAAGCCAAACAGCGCGATGGAGGGAATGGTCTGAATAATGTTGAGCACCGGAAACAGCGTTTGACGCAGCCTTCTGTGCCGGAAAACCCACCAGCCCAGCGGCACCCCCAGGCATAGCGTGGGCAGCAAGGCCAGCAGCACAATTTGCACATGCCGTGCAATCGCCGCTGCAAACACATCGGACCGATTGGCGTATTCCTTCATGATCGACAAGTCATCGCAGCCGCCCTGCCCCAGCAACAGACCGATGGACAACATCACCGCCGCCAGCAGAATCGTTCTCCCCGCAAGCCCGACTTGCAGGCGCTGCAGGGCATCGGTTGCCATCAGCCAGAAAACCACCAGCAGCGCCCAAAACGCGCCGCCCAGCGAGATTCGGGCAAATGGGAACTCGGGCCGTGCCAACTGACTGGCCTGCCAGCCCGCCAACCCTGCCCAAGCCGCAATCAAGGCCGATGCGATGACGCCCTGCAGCCACAGTACTGACCGCTTGGGTGCTATGGCGGGTGACAGGAAAAGGGTCAGCAAAAGGGTCAGCAAAAGGGCTGGCACCAGTCCGAAAAACAGGGGTGGAAAAAGCGTCTGCAAGGAAGCCGGAAGGAACGCAGGAACGAACGCAGGAATGAACGTTTTGGCCGCCGCCGCCGCCAGGCTCTGAATCGCATCCCAAAAAAATACTGGCTCGCCCGACACCATGCGGTTCGGTGCCACGCGCAAAAATGGCAGGCCGATCAAGGCGCAGACACCCATCGCCGACAGCATGGTGCTGACGGAATTCCACCGCGCGGGACGCGCTGGCCAGCGACCGCCCTGCGCTGTCATCGGAACGCTACTTGATCAACCCTTTGGACTTGAGGAAGTCGCCTGCCACTTTTTTGGCATCCTGGCCCTCGATCTGAATTTTGGCATTCAGCGCCTGCAAGGTGGCAGCGTCCAGCGCCCGGAACACCGGCTCCAGCAGGGTCTTGATGGCGGGGTTTTTTGCCAGCACCTCAGCGCGAATGATCGGTGCGGGGGCATAAATGGGCTGCACGCCTTTGGGGTCGTCCATGATGACCAGGCCAAGCGCCGCCACCGGGCCATCGGTGCCATACGCCATGGCGGCATTGACGCCCGAGGTTTTTTCGGCGGCCGCCTTGATGGTCACCGCCGTGTCGCCACCGGCCAGAGTGAGAATCTGCTCCGGCTTGAGCTTGAAGCCATAAGCGCTCTGGAAGGCCGGCAGCGCATCTGAGCGCTCCACAAATTCGGCCGACGCCGCCAGCTTGAACTGACCGCCCGCAACAATCCATTTGCCCATGTCATCCAGTGTTTTTAGCTTGTTGGCAGCCGCCACATCTTTGCGCACCGCAATGGCCCAGGTGTTGTTGGCGGGCGAGGGTTCCAGCCAGACAATTTTGTTCTTCTCGAAGTCCAGCGCCTTGACCCGCTCATAACCTGCCTTGGCATTTTTCCAGGCCGGATTGGACTCTTCCGAGAACATGAAGGCCCCATTGCCGGTGTATTCAGGGTAGATGTCAATTTCACCGGCGGTGATGGCACCGCGCAATACCTTGGTGTTGCCCAGCGCCGTTCTGTTTTCCACTTTGATGCCCTTGGACTCCAGCACCAGCACGATCACGCTGCCCAGCAACTTGCCTTCGGTGTCAATTTTTGAGCCCACTTTGACTGGCGCGGGTGGCTGTGCCAGCGCACCTCCCGCCATCAAACTGCCCAGCATGCCCGCCGTGAACAAGGTGACAGACGACATCACTACGGCTCTGCGGTTGATAATTTTCATTTAAGGGGCCTTTGTATTTGGGTTCGCTAAATTTGGACAATTCGGACAATTCCGGTACTTCCGGTAGTTCCGATAAGGCAGGCAATATAGACCAGCCATTCAACCAATTATGCACAGGGTCTCTGGCCGTCGCTGGTGTGCAGAAGCATCGAATGAGGTGTGGAATCAAGTGTCCAATAAAGTCTCAAATCGCCAGCGGGTCCACGTCCACCGCCCATCGGATTACGCCTTTGCCTTCAGGCTGCAGGCGCGCGGCGTGCAGCACGGCGTGCCAGGCAGTCAAAAAACGCTGCAGGTGCGCGCGCGATGGGCTCTCGACCAGCATCTGGGCGCGCTCAATATTGGCCACGCGCTGGACGCTCATGGGCACGGCCGGGTACAGCGTCACAAAGGGTGCCTCGGGCATGTCTTGCGCGGCCAGGCTGGCAGCGGTTAAAAAGCCCTGCGCCACTTCCTGCTTGCGCGCTTCGGCCCGCACCAGCGCCTGAAAACTGAAGGGCGGCATGCCCGCGCGCTCCCGCTCTTTCAGTTGCTGTGCGGCAAACGCCGGGTAGTCGTGGCGCTTCAGGGCTTCAAACAGCGGGTGCCGCGGGTGAAAGGTCTGAATCCACATCTCGCTCCGACCACTGATGCCGGCATCGCGCCCGGCCCGGCCTGCAGCCTGCATCAGCAGGCTGAACAGGCGCTCTGGCGCGCGGAAGTCGCTGGAGAACAGCGCGGCATCGGGGTTGATGGCAGCGACCAGCGTGATGCGGCGAAAGTCGTGACCCTTGGCAATCATCTGCGTGCCAACCAGCACATCGACCTCGCCTGCATGCACCTTGGCCAGTTGCTTTTCCAGTTCACCCCTGAGCCGGGTACTGTCGGCGTCGATGCGGGCAATTCGCACCGCTTGGAGTACAGGAACAGGAACAGGAACAGGAACAGGTACAGGTACATGTACATGTACATGTTCCTGTTCCTGTTCATGTTTATTCCCAGGCCCTGGGACTGGCTCAGGCAGCGGCTCGCCTTGTATCTCATTTTCTTGCCGCAACGCAGACTCAGGCCCGGGGCGGCGCACGTCTGCCAGCAATTCGGCCAGGTGTTCTTCCAGCCGCTCGGTGCCACGGCCGACCGGGGCAATATCGACATTTCCGCACTCGGGGCAGGCGCGCGGCACGCGTTCGGCAAAGCCGCAGTGGTGGCAGCGCAGAGTGCGGTCAATCTTGTGGAACACGCGGTAAGCGCTGCAATGCGGGCATTCGCTTTTCCAGTCGCAGGCGGTGCAGGCCAGCACGGGCGCGTAGCCGCGCCGGTTCAAGAACACCATGCTTTGCTCGCCACGCGCGATGCGCTGCTTGATGGCTTCCAGCA
The DNA here is from genome assembly GCA_031392805.1 of Rhodoferax sp. Classification (GTDB taxonomy): domain Bacteria; phylum Pseudomonadota; class Gammaproteobacteria; order Burkholderiales; family Burkholderiaceae_C; genus JANYCG01. The sequence continues at coordinate 13,074 of JANMVO010000408.1, forward strand.
GGGGTGGGGAAAACACGGCTTTATTGGGCTGGTGGTTCATGTCGACGCGGCGCACCAGGGGAAGAACGCCGACCAAGACCGCAGGGTCATCTCCCAATCCAGAGGGTGACGCCCCTAATGTGGCGGGAGCGGCCCCTGCAGTAGCAGGCAGCGCCCCTTGTGTGTCTGGCAGACTGGCCGCAGCCCCCACCCGGCTGGGCATGTCAAGGCGCATGTAGCGCCCACCTTCGGACGCGGGCCGGCTGTGGTGCCAGCTTTCCAGCGAAGGCGTAGCCGACCCCAGCAACACCTTGGCCCCCTCCAGGCGGCCCCGGTAGACGGCCAGGTCACGCGCCGAATAGCGTGCACCTTCTTGCTGCTTGTAGCTGGGGTCGTGCTCTTCATCGACCACGATCAACTTGAGATTCGGAAGCGACGCAAATACCGCCATGCGGGTGCCCAGCACAATGCGCGCCGTGCCACCGTGCGCGGCCAGCCAGCTGGTGAGGCGTTGCGGGTGGGTCATGCCACTGTGCAGCGACACCACGGCATCTTCGCCATACAGCGGCAAAAATCGCGCTTTGACGCGCTCTTCCAGCTGCGGCGTGAGGTTGATCTCGGGCACCATCAGAATGGCCTGTGCGCTGGCGTCGCGCGCCAGCAATTGCTGCACGCATTGCAGGTAGACCTCGGTCTTGCCGCTGCCCGTCGCGCCAAAAAGCAAAAATGGCCCGGAAAATGCATTAAATTGGGCTATAGCCCTTGTCTGTTCTAGCGTTATAGCTATACAATTAGTAGTATTCAGTTTTTCTGACAAAAGCGGGGAAGACAGTTTGACCTCGCCCTTCTCCACGCCCTTCTCCTCGCCCTTCTCCTCCCCCTTCACCTGGTGTTTGACTTGGCGCTTGAGCCGACGCGCCAGTTGCATGGTGTTCAGATCGCGCAGTTGGGGTGGCAAGGCGGCCAGAGCCACTTCCCCGGTCGAGCGCTGGTAATAGCTGGCCGCAAAGGTCACAAGCTGTTGCCACGCTGTTGTGAGGGGCGCTATGGCATCAAGCACACCCGCAATCGGGCGTAGCTTGTCTGGATCCATCGGGGGGCTTGCGTCGCGTGCTGGCGCCCAGACCACGCCCAAAGTCTCGCGCGTGCCAAAAGGCACGCGCACCAAAGTTCCGGGTTGAAGCAATTGCTCACTCAAATAAGTCAATGGACCGGCCACCTGGCTGTGGGCGGGGGTCTGGACGAGTACCGAGAGCCGGTGAGTCATGCGCCGTTTTGAAAACCCCGGTTTAAGCCGGATTGTTGATGTGAACTTTCAATGACGCGGCTAAGTGCTTGATTTGGAACCACTTTACAGGCCATTCACGATTTCTGTGGATAACTTTGTTGATATCTAGCCTTCACAGTCTCCAAGGCCTTGCAAATCAAGGCTTTCAATGAAATGCCTTGAAAAAAAGCAAATTTTTTAACCCTTATGAATCAACGACTTACAGTCGCTATGGGTTTGGTAGCGACAATCGCTCCAGAAGTGGCTGTGCTGCTTCTCGCGACAGAATTTTTGTGCATAAGTCAAAGCGGCATCCCTGGTTTCACAGCCAAAAAGTGTTAGGGGTTTCTGACTGGCCGCTATTATTGGTGCCATCAAAGCGGCATTCACGCATCGGTTGATCTCATCGATCTGGACACTTGGTGCACAGACTGCACCAGAGCTGCCACGTTGTCTGGAGGTGTGTGCTGACTTATGCCATGCCCAAGGTTGAAGATATGCGTGGGGCCAGTCGCGTCAGGGTTGGCAGCGGGCGCGCGGTGCGGCGCGCCAAAGCTGGCAAGCACCCGGGCGACCTCGGCGTGAATCTGCGCCGGGTTGGCAAACAGCACGTTGGGGTCAATATTGCCTTGCAGCGCCTTGGCCAAGTCGCCACAGGGTTCGTCTCCCACCAGAGCGCGCGCTGATCTTAGATTAACCGTCCAGTCCAGGCCCAGCACCTCGCAGTCCAGCTGGCCCATCTCCGGCAGCCACAGACCGCCGCCTTTGGTGAAGACAATGCGCGGGATGCGCTGGCCGTCATGCTTCTTCTTCACCTGCGCCAGCACCCGCGCCGTGTAGGCCAGGCTGAAGGCCTGAAACGCGCCATCGGCCAGCACGCCGCCCCAGCTGTCAAAAATCATCACAGCCTGGGCCCCGGCTTGAATCTGATGGTTAAGGTACAGCGCCACCGCATCGGCGTTGATTTGCAGCATCTTGTGCATCAGGTCGGGGCGCTGGTACAGCATGGTTTTGACCAGGCGGTAATCGTCTGAGCCTGCGCCTTCCACCATGTAGCAGGCCAGCGTCCACGGGCTGCCTGAGAAGCCGATCAGCGGCACGCGGCCATTGAGCGCCTTGCGAATCGACGTGACCGCGTCAAACACATAGCGCAGGCGGGCCATGTCGGGCACCTGCAGCTTCGCCACGGCAGCTTCATCGCGCACCGGGTGGGCAAATTTTGGCCCTTCCCCCAAAGCAAAAGACAGGCCCAGCCCCATGGCATCGGGCACGGTGAGAATGTCGCTGAACAAAATGGCCGCGTCCATCGGGTAGCGCGCCAGTGGTTGCAGCGTGACCTCGGTCGCATAGTCAGTGTTGGTGGCCAGCGCCATGAAGCTGCCCGCCTTGGCCCGGGTGGCGCGGTACTCCGGCAAATAGCGCCCGGCCTGGCGCATCAGCCATACAGGGGTGTAGTCGGTGGCCTGGCGCAGGCAGGCACGCAGAAAAGTATCGTTTTGAAGGGGGGCAAACATCGTTGGATTGTCTCAGGTGCCAGCAAAGGCGGGGTTCTAGCTATCTTTGCCGCATGATTGTCTGCCCGCCGCGCTGATTCAGATTTACCATCGTGTCTAGCAGCCTGTCGGACTTATGGAACGTCGGCTGCGAATCGACCGCAGCGGTCCATTTTTCACCGTTTTTTTGACCCATAGCGGAGCTATGGGCCTGCAAACCCGGTAAAAACTGTCCTCGCTGGGGCCGATTCTCGCTATCGACGCCATAAGTCCGATAGGCTGCTAGCGCTTTTTTTGCTTGATCCGGAAAAGGAGGTGCCATCATGCGCATGAATGATCAGGAATATTTTCGCAGCTGCATTGCCAAAGAGCGGCATCTGGCGCATTTGCTGGGTCACCAGAATATAGAGGAGTGTTATGAAAGCGCGGGCACACTATGGGACAACGCTCAGGCGCTACCGCAGTGGACGCGCGACTGGCGGGCCTGCGGGCCGCTGATGGCGGAGCACGGTATCACGGTGGTTTTTGGCAACGGGTCGGGGCAGCCGGGCAGCAGTTTCGCCAGTATGGGCTCCACCACGGTTCACTTTGCGGACCATCCGACGCGAGACCGCGCGGTGATGTATGGCGTGGTCAAGGAACTGATTTTTATGTTGGAGCACAGCAAGGGACGCACTGCATTGCCCGTTGTTAAAACTGATCCGTAAATGGCATTGACTTGGCTATTGCTCTGGGCGCGCTGCTGGAGGCGTTGAAGTTTTGTGTTGGCTTTGCGTATCGGCACCTGATTTACAGACTGGCCAGTTCCGCCCGCACTTCGTCAACCGACAAAATTTCTGACAGCACCACGGGCGCGCGGCCCGGCTTGTAAATCACATACACCGGAACGCCGTTGCGGCCCAACTGCTGCAAGGCGGCGGTGATGGCGGGGTCGCGGCGGGTCCAGTCGGCACGCAGCAGGGTTACTTTTTTTGCGTCCAGATCGGCCAGCACCGCTTTGTTTGACAACGTGGTTTTCTTGTTGAGCTGGCACGTCACGCACCAGGCGGCGGTGAAGTCCACAAACACCGGCTGGCCGCTGGCCAGAATTTGATCGACCCGCCCGGGCTCCCAAGCCTGCCAGCGCTCGCCCCGGGCAGCCAGCGCAGGGGTTTCCAGAGGTTTAAGCACATTTTGGCCTATAGCCCATGTCAGCACTGCAAAGATAGCTATTGAAATAGTAGCTACCACGATCCGGCTGCGCCCCGCCAATGTGAAGGCCCAGAGAACCATGGTCAAGCCCACCAGCAGCGCCAGCAGCGCGCCAGCACCGTCAATGCCGCTTTGCTGGCCCAGCACCCACACCAGCCAGACCACGGTGGCAAACATGGGAAAGGCCATCACGCGGCGAAAGGTGTCCATCCATGCGCCGGGTCGGGGCAAGGCGCGTGCCATGACCGACAACACAGCGGGCACCAGGCTGGCCGCCAGAAAGGGCAGCGCCATGCCAACGCCAATTGCGCCGAACACCAGCAGTGCTTGCAGCGCAGGCAGGCCCAGGGCCAGGCCGAGCGATGCCCCCATGAAGGGTGCAGTGCAGGGCGAGGCAATGGCCACGGCCAGCACGCCTGACAAAAACGCATTTGCCGCCGGGTTTTTAGCCTGTGCGGAAGCCATGCGTGTTGGCAGAAATTGCCCAAACTCGAACAAGCCCGCCAGATTGAGCCCGAGTACCGTAAACAACACCGCCAGGCCCGCCACCACGGCAGGTGATTGGAGCTGAAAGCCCCAGCCCAGTTGCTCGCCCGCCGC
>JANMVO010000580.1:0-7109 GCA_031392805.1 Rhodoferax sp.
ACCCGACATTGATGCGCTGACTGCGGCCGGCCTGTATGTGGCGGCAGTGCGCGAGGCGTTTGAAGAATCGGGAATACTGTTTGCGCAGGATGCCAGCCATGAGCATGCGGCGCGCGCAACACAGCTGCTGCGCGGGGGACAGGCCTTTGACGAGGTGCTGGCCCAGATGGGTTTGCGCCTGCAAACCCGCAGCCTGGCACCCTGGTCACGCTGGATCACGCCCAGGATTCCGTCACTCTCGACCAAGCGCTTTGACACCCGCTTTTTTGTGGCGGCCCTGCCGGCCGGTCAAACTGCGACGCATGACAACCATGAAGCCACCGAGAGCATTTGGCTCGGGCCACGAGCCGCCCTGGAGCAATACCGGGATGGCCACATCGTCCTGGCACCACCGCAGATCATGACGCTGGCGCATTTGACCCGCTACAGCCATGTGCAGGGCGTGCTGTCAGAAGCGCGCAGCCGCATGCCGCCGGTGATTCAACCCGAGCCATTTGAGCATGAAGGCACGCGCGTGGTGTGCTACCCCGGTGACGGGCGGCATTCTGTGCCAACCCGGGCGCTGCCGGGGCCGACCCGCCTGCACTTTCGCAACAAGCGCTTTGAACCGGTGGATGGGTTTGAGGCGCTGTTTGAGTAATGCATCGCCATCGTGACAGGCGGCGCTGAAAAATAAAAAGTAGAACGATCTGATCAGGCGCTGCCAAACGCCCGGTTGCAAGGCGGGATAATCGGGGGGAATGAATCCCCTACTCGAACAGCTTCAACCCTACCCTTTTGAGCGGCTGCGCCAGCTCTTCGCCAACGTCGCCCCCAACCCGGCGTACCGCCCCATCAGCCTGGGCATTGGCGAGCCGCAGCATCCCACCCCGGCATTTATCAAGGACTCCCTGGACGCGGCAGTTCGCAGCACCCCCAGTGGGCTGGCGGCTTACCCTGCAACCGGTGGCGCGTTAAAGCTGCGGGAAGCCTTTGCCGCGTGGCTGCAGCGCCGCTATCGGCTGACGCTGGACCCGGCCACGCAAATGCTGCCAGTGAACGGCTCGCGCGAAGCACTGTTTGCGCTGGCGCAGACCGTCATCAATCCTGGCACCGGTGGCGCCGCAAACGGTCAGGGCGACAACACCCAGAACACCCAGCCGTGGGTGGTATGCCCCAATCCGTTTTACCAAATCTATGAAGGGGCGGCGATCCTCTCAGGCGCGCGCCCGTGGTTTGTGCCTGCGGTGGCGTCAAAAAACTTTGCGGCAGATTGGGACAGCGTGCCTGAGCCGGTGTGGGCCAGCACCCAACTGCTGTTTGTCTGCTCGCCCGGCAACCCAACCGGTGCCGTGATGCCGCTGGACGAGTGGCAGAAATTGTTTGCGCTGAGTGATCGCCATGGTTTTGTGATTGCCTCAGACGAGTGCTACAGCGAAATTTATTTCAAGGAAGCGCCGCCCCTGGGGGGTCTTGAAGCCGCAGCCAAACTTGGCCGCAAAAACTTTAAAAATCTGATCTCGTTCACCAGCCTGTCCAAGCGCAGCAATGTGCCCGGCATGCGCAGCGGTTTTGTGGCGGGCGATGCCGCCATCATCAAACAATTTCTGCTCTACCGCACCTACCACGGCAGTGCCATGAGCCCGGTGGTGCAAAGCGCCAGTGCGGCGGCCTGGAGCGATGAGCAGCATGTGGTGGAAAACCGCGGGATGTACCGCCAGAAATTCGCGCAGGTCACCCCGGTGCTGGCAAGCGTGCTGGACGTGGCCCTGCCCGACGCCGGTTTCTACCTGTGGGCCAGTGTGCCGGCAAAAAAAGACGGCGTAACTGCGACCGTGGGTGATGACGTCGGTTTCGCACGTGAACTGTTCGCTCTCTACAATGTGACCGTCCTGCCCGGCTCGTACCTGGCCCGCGACGGCAGTTTGCTTGACCCACGGGTCAAGGCCCACAACCCGGGTGCCGGGCGAATCCGCATGGCGCTGGTGGCTGAAACCGCCGAGTGCCTTGAAGCGGCGCAGCGCATTGTTCAATTTGTCAATTCCAGAGCCTGAATTCCAGAAATTCAGAGGCCATTTTTCAAGCCATTCAAAAAAATCATTTTTATGACCCAACAACTCCAGCAAATCATTGACGCCGCGTGGGAAGACCGCGCCAACCTGTCCGTCGCATCGGCCCCGAAAGAAGTCGCAGACGCGGTGGAGCATGTCATTGGCGAACTCAACAATGGCCACCTGCGTGTGGCCACGCGCCAGGGCGTGGGCCAGTGGACGGTGCACCAGTGGATTAAAAAGGCCGTGCTCCTGAGTTTCCGGCTGAAAGACAACGTGGTCATGCGCGCTGGCGACCTTGGTTTTTACGACAAGGTGCAAACCAAATTTTCGCATCTGGACGAAGCCCGGATGAAGGCCACCGGCGTGCGCGTGGTGCCACCGGCTGTGGCGCGCCGTGGCAGCTACATTGCCAAAGGGGCGATCTTGATGCCCTCTTATGTAAACATTGGCGCCTACGTGGATGAAGGCACCATGGTCGACACTTGGGCCACTGTGGGCTCTTGCGCCCAAATTGGCAAACACGTGCATTTGAGCGGCGGTGTCGGCATTGGCGGCGTGTTGGAGCCGGTGCAGGCGGGGCCCACCATCATTGAAGACAACTGCTTCATTGGCGCGCGCTCCGAAGTGGTGGAAGGCGTCATCGTCGAAGAAAACTCGGTCATCTCGATGGGCGTGTACCTGGGCCAGAGCACCCCAATTTACGACCGCACCACCGATACGGTGAGCTATGGGCGGATCCCGGCAGGCTCGGTCGTGGTGTCAGGCAACCTGCCCAAACCCGGTGGCAAATACAGCACTTACTGCGCTGTGATCATGAAAAAGGTGGACGCGCAAACCCGCGCCAAGACCAGCCTGAACGACCTGCTGCGCGACTAGTGTTTTAAAAGAAAGACGGTTCGATACGATGTCAACCAATGGTGTACCGGGCACGATGGAGCGGATCCTTCGCTTGATGTCGGAAAAACGCGCCTCGGATGTGTACTTGTCAGCCCACGCGCCAGCGCTAATCAAAATCAATGGTCAATGCGTGGCCATCAACACGCAACTGCTGCCGCCCGAGGCGCCCCGCAACCTGCTGGCCGAAGTGCTGCCCCCGGAGCGCATTGTCGAGCTGGAGGAAACTGGCGAGCTCAACATGGGTTTTCCGCTGGCAGGCGTGGGCCGGTTCCGCGTGAGCGGCATGCGCCAGCGGGGCACCATTGCGGCGGTAATCCGCTTTATTCCAAACACCATTCCACCCCTGGAGTCGCTGTCCGTGCCCATGGTTCTGGGCGATCTGATCATGGAAAAGCGCGGGCTGCTGCTGATGGTGGGTGCCACCGGTGCCGGCAAAACCACAACGCTTGCGTCCATGCTCGACTATCGCAACGACGCCATGTCAGGCCACATTCTCACCATCGAGGACCCGGTGGAGTTTTTGTTCAAAAACAAAAAATCTGTGGTCAACCAGCGTGAGATTGGCAGCGACACAAAGTCGCTCGAAGTTGCGCTCAAGAATGCCCTGCGCCAGGCGCCAGACGTGATCCTGATTGGCGAAATCCGCGACCGTGAAACCATGTCCGCCGCGATTGCCTACGCACAGTCGGGCCATTTGTGTCTGGCCACCATGCACGCCAACAACAGCTATCAGGCGTTGAACCGGATTTTGAGCTTCTACCCGGTGGAAGTGCGCCAGACCATGCTGGGCGACCTGGCAGCTGCCCTGCGCGCGGTCATATCGCAACGCCTGCTGCGTGCCACTGCGGGCAGTCGCGCGCCGGCCATGGAAATATTGCTCAACACCAAACTGATTTCAGAGTTAATTGAGCGGGGTGATTTCTCCGGTATCAAGGAAGCCATGGAAAAGTCCATGGCCGAAGGCTCCCAGAGCTTCGAGTCAGATATCGCCCGCCTGATTGCGGAGGGCACGGTGGATCGCAAAGAGGGCTTGGCGCATTCTGATTCGCCCACCAATTTAATGTGGCGCATGCAAAACGATTTTGTCAAGGCCGCCGCGCCGCAGAACCAGGAAGAAGATCGGGATGACGAGCCGTCGTTTACCGAGATTACCCTGGACGTGAAACACTGAAAATATGGCTCCCACGTTTGTCACTTTAAATTGCCCATGACTTCCACCCTCCGTCTGGCAGAACAGCTCATATCGTGCGCGTCGGTCACGCCCAATGATGGGGGTTGCCAAGACATCGTCAGCGCGCGGCTGAAACCGCTGGGCTTTGTTGTGGAGACCATCGTCAGTGGTCCGGACTCGTTTCGTGTCACAAATTTATGGGCAAAACGGCCTGTAGCCCTTGTTAATCATGCGTTATCAGCTATTAAGTCAATAGCTTTATCGGCGCAAAAAAACACACAGGCAAAAACGCTTGTCTTCGTCGGCCACACCGACGTGGTGCCTGCCGGGCCGCTGGACCAATGGCGCAGCGACCCGTTCACGCCCACGCACCGTGACGGCAACCTTTATGGCCGCGGTGCCAGCGACATGAAGACTTCCATAGCGGCATTTGTGGTCGCGGTTGAAGAATTCATCGCAGCGCAGCCCGATGCGCCCTTGACCATCGCATTGCTGCTGACCAGTGATGAGGAAGGCCCTGCGCTGGATGGCACGGTCGCCGTATGCAATGCGCTTAAAGCACGTGGCGAGCAGCTCGACTACTGCATCGTTGGCGAGCCCACCTCGGTCGAGCGCACCGGCGACATGATAAAAAACGGCCGGCGCGGCAGCATGAGCGGCAAGCTCACGGTAAAAGGCATTCAAGGCCATATTGCCTACCCGCATTTGGCTAAAAACCCAATTCATCTGTTAGCCCCGGTACTTGCCGAACTGGTGGGTATTGAATGGGATAAGGGCAATGATTTTTTCCCGCCCACCACCTGGCAGGTCAGCAACATTCATGGGGGCACAGGGGCCAGCAATGTGATTCCCGGCACGGTTGTGGTTGACTTTAATTTCCGCTTCTCCACCGAATCCACACCACAGGGGCTGCAAGGCGGGCTGCAAGCCGTGCTGGACCAGCATGGGCTTGATTACGATTTGACCTGGGTGACCGGCGGCCTGCCGTTTCTGACCACGCCGGGCACATTGGTCAATGCGGTGCGCAATGCCATTCATGCCGAGACTGGCATCACCACCCAGCTGTCAACCACCGGAGGCACCAGTGACGGGCGCTTCATGGCAGAAATCTGCCCGCAGGTCATCGAGCTGGGGCCACCCAACAAAACCATCCACAAAATTGACGAGCACCTGGCCGTGGCCGACATTGAACCACTGAAAAATATCTACCGGCGCGTGCTGGAAAACCTTGCCGCAGAAAAAAAAGCTGCGTCGTCCGGCACATGTCGCTGATTGAACTTATCGAACAAAGTGCCGCCCAGCTTGCAGCGGCCGGTGTGGCCTTTGGCCATGGCACCACCAACGCATTTGACGAAGCCGCCTGGCTGGTGCTGTGGCAACTCGGTTTGCCGCTGGACACCCCGCTAAAAGGCCCGCGTTCATTGGCAAAAAGGCCTGTAGCCCCCGATAAATATGCACAAGTAGCTTCTCTTTTAGTAGCAAGAATCGAATCGCGCAAGCCGGCGGCCTATCTGACCCAGGAGGCGTGGCTGCAGGGCACGCCGTTTTATGTTGACGAGCGGGCCATTGTGCCGCGCTCTTTTATTGCCGAGCTGCTGGTCGATGGCACCATAGACGCCTGGCTTGGCGAGCAGACTCTGCGCGAAAGTCAGCGCAGCGCGCTGCGTGACAGTCATCACAGCTCACTGCGGGTGCTGGACCTGTGCACCGGCAACGGCAGTCTGGCGGTCCTGGCTGCTTTGGCCTACCCTGACGTGCAGGTGGACGCGTCCGACATCTCGGCAGACGCACTGGCGGTGGCCCGCATCAATGTGGAACGGCATGCCCTGCAAGACCGCATCACGCTGCTTGAATCCGACGGTCTGGGGTCGATGCAGGGGCCTTACGAGCTGATTTTGTGCAACCCGCCCTACGTCAACGCCAAGAGCATGGCCAGGTTGCCCCCCGAATACCGGGCCGAGCCCGCACTGGCGCTGGACGGCAACCGCCACGGCGGCGCCGACGGCATGGATTTCATCCGCACACTTCTGCGCCACGCGCCAAAGTACCTGAGCCCGCCCGCCGTGCTGGTGCTTGAAATCGGCAATGAGCGGGAAAATTTCGAGGCGGCTTTCCCCGCGCTGGAGGTCATCTGGCTGCCCACCAGCGCTGGCGTAGACCAGGTGCTGCTGGTGACACGCGATGCGCTGGTGCAGAACGGCAGTTGACTGCGGTTCTGCACCAGACAGTTGCCACCCCACCCGATTGCGCAAATTTCAACTTTCAATGATCACCCTTAAAAACGTCACCCTGCGCCGAAGCGCAAAAATGCTGCTGGACGGCGCGTCTGTCACCCTGAACCCCGGCGAAAAAGTTGGCCTGGTGGGCCGCAATGGCGCAGGCAAATCATCGCTGTTTGCGCTGTTCAACGGCACCCTGCACGAGGACGCCGGTGAGTACTATATTCCCACCCAGTGGCGCATGGGCCAGGTGGCCCAGGACATGCCCGAGACCGGGCAAAGCGCCACCGACTTTGTGGTCGAAGGCGATACCGTTTTGTTGGCGGCGCAACAGGAAGTCAGCGCGTCTGAGGCCACTGATGATTACGAACGCATGGCCCATGCCTATATGGCCTTGCAGGACGCTGGTGCGCACGATGCGCCCGCCCGCGCACAAGCCTTGATATTGGGCCTGGGTTTCAAAACCACTGAGCTGACCAACCCGGTCAACAGTTTTTCGGGTGGCTGGCGCATGCGCCTGCAACTGGCGCGCGCGCTGATGTGCCCTTCAGAACTTTTGCTGCTGGACGAGCCCACCAACCACCTCGATCTGGACGCGCTGGTGTGGCTGGAGGCCTGGCTCAAACGCTATGAAGGCACGATGGTCGTCATCAGCCACGACCGCGAGTTTCTGGACGCGGTGACCAACGTCACCCTGCACATTGACGCAGCAAAACTGGTGCGCTACGGCGGCAACTACAGCAAGTTTGAAGACATGCGCGCCGAGCAGATGTCGCTGCAGCAAAACGC
>JANMVO010000421.1:0-4866 GCA_031392805.1 Rhodoferax sp.
CACTCGAACACGTCAAGCCCCGGTTGCTGGGCCATTGGGGCACGACACCAGGGCTGAACCTCATCTATGTCCACCTGAACCGGCTGATCAAACAGAACAGCCTGAACATGATGTATGTCATTGGGCCTGGTCATGGTGGCCCGGGCATTGTGGCGCACAGCTACCTGGAAGGCTCTTACACCGAACACTATCCGGCCATTGAGCGCAACCGCAACGGCTTGCAGCGGCTGCTTCGCCAGTTTTCATGGCCTCACGGCATTCCAAGCCATGTCTCGCCCGAAGTGCCTGGCTCCATTCATGAAGGCGGCGAGTTGGGCTATTCACTGGCGCATGCCTATGGCGCGGCATTCGACAACCCGGACCTGATCGTTGCCTGCGTCATCGGCGACGGCGAGGCCGAGACCGGTGCCCTGGCGGCCAGCTGGCACTCCAACAAGTTCCTGAACCCGGCGCGTGATGGCGTGGTGCTGCCGATCCTGCATCTCAACGGGTTCAAGATTGCCAACCCGACGTTGCTGGCCCGCATCAGCCGCGAAGAGTTGACAAATCTGATGCATGGCTATGGCCATGAGCCGTTTTTCGTGGAGGGGGAGGACCCGGCACTTGTACACCAAAGTCTGGCTGGCACGCTCGATACGGTTCTTGCGCAGATTCACCAAATTCAGCGCGATGCACGGTCTCCCGCCGCGAAGGCAAACCCAGGGCGCCCCCGCTGGCCGATGATTGTCCTGCGTACACCCAAGGGCTGGACCGGCCCGCAGTTCGTTGACGGCAGAAAAGTTGAGGGCACCTGGCGCGCGCACCAAGTGCCGATTGCAGACTTCAAGACGCCCGAACACCTGCGGCAACTCGAAGACTGGCTGAAGAGCTACCGTCCGCAAGAGCTGTTTGACGAACAAGGCAAGTTCCGGGAGGAGTTTGCCGTGCTCGCGCCAACCGGCCAGCAGCGCATGGGCTGCAATCCGCACGCCAATGGCGGTGGGTTGTTGCAAGCTTTGTCGATGCCCCACTTCCGTGACTACGCGGTTGCCGTGCCCACGCCAGGCGGCGTGGACGCGGAAGCGACGCGGGTTCTGGGCGGTTTTCTGCGCGACGTGATGAAGCTCAATCTGGCCAAAAACAATTTCCGCATCTTCGGCCCGGACGAGACGGCATCGAACCGGCTCGATGCTGTGTATGAAGTGAGCGGCAAGGCCTGGATGGCCGACGTCGAGGCGGTCGACGTCAATCTCAGCGCCAATGGCCGGGTCATGGAGGTGTTGAGCGAGCATCTGTGTGAAGGCTGGCTGGAAGGCTACCTGCTGACCGGGCGCCACGGCCTGTTCTCATGCTACGAAGCCTTTATCCACATCATCGACTCGATGCTCAATCAGCACGCCAAATGGCTGAAAGTGAGCAAGCAAATTCCCTGGCGCAAGCCCATCGCGTCGCTCAACTACCTGCTTACCTCGCACGTCTGGCGACAGGACCACAATGGCTTTTCGCACCAGGACCCTGGCTTCATTGACCATGTGGCCAACAAGAAATCTGACATCGTCCGCATTTATCTGCCGCCCGACGCCAACTGCCTGCTCTCTGTCACCGACCATTGCCTGCGCAGCCGCAACTATGTCAACCTGATCATTGCCGGCAAACAGCCGCAGGCACAGTGGCTGGACATGGAAGCTGCGGTGCGCCACTGCACGGCGGGCGCGGGCATCTGGGCCTGGGCCAGCAATGACTCGGACGGCATAAAAGACACAAGAGAGCCCGACGCCGGCAAGCCCGGCACAAATGGCCCCGACGTGGTGATGGCCTGCTCTGGCGATGTGCCAACGCTGGAGGCGCTGGCTGCCGTCACCCTGTTGCGCACGTATGTGCCCGACATCCGTATCCGCTTCGTCAACGTGGTGGACTTGATGGCGCTGCAGCCCTCCTCAGAGCATCCGCATGGTTTGGAAGACCATGATTTTGACGCCCTGTTCACCACCGACAAGCCGGTGATTTTCGCCTTTCACGGCTACCCCGTGATGATTCACAAGCTGACCTACCGCAGGCGCAACCATGACAACATTCATGTACGCGGCTACAAGGAGGAAGGCACCACCACGACCGCCTTCGACATGGTGGTGCTGAACAATCTTGACCGCTACCAGCTCGCGCTCGACGCCATCCGGCGAATTCCACGGTTCAAGCACCTGGTGGCGGCAGAGACAGCGCGGTATTGGACCACCATGGAGCGCCACAAGCTCTACATCAGCGAGCATGGCGACGACCTGCCCGAGGTACGGGATTGGCGGTGGAGGCCGTGAACCCGATGACCGTGCTGGCGCTCAACAGCGGCTCTTCATCTTTCAAATTTGGCTTGTACCGTGTCCAGGAGTCGCGGGCGCAAGCGTCAGGCAATGACACCTTACTCTCGGACTCAATTTCCACCTCCAACCCGGAAGAAACAGTGGCCGGCATTGCAAGCCTTCTGGCCAAATACAAACTGCCCGAACCCAGGGCAATAGGTCATCGCGTGGTGCACGGCGGCCCTGCCTTGCATCAGCATTGCCTGATTGATGACACGGTACTGCGGCAACTTGAAGCCGCCGCTCCGTTCGCGCCATTGCACACACCCGTCGCGCTTGCGGTCATCCGCGCCGCACAAAAACACTTCTCCGCCCTGCCACAGGTGGCATGCTTCGACACCTGTTTTCACGCCGGATTGCCAGACGTGGCCCGCATGTTGCCAATTCCCAGAGAGTTGCAGTTGGAGGGCATCCACCGCTACGGGTTTCACGGCCTCTCGTGTGAATCCATCGTGCACCGCTTGGGCGATGCACTGCCCAAGCGTGTGGTCATCGCGCACCTTGGCAATGGCGCCAGCGTCACTGCCGTCAAACGCGGTCAGTCCATCGACACCAGCATGGGTTTGACGCCCACCGGCGGGACGATTATGGGCACGCGCAGCGGCGATCTCGATCCAGGTGTTCTGCTGTACCTGATGCGCGAGAAAAAGTTTGATGGCGCCATGCTGGAAGACCTGGTCGATCACCGCTGTGGCCTGCTGGGGATTTCAGGCCTTAGCAGCGACATGCGGCGCCTGCACGAAGCGGCTTCGACAGACGCCAACGCACGGCTTGCGATTCAGATGTTCTGCTATTCGGTGCGCAAGCAGATTGCCGCCATGATCGCCGTGCTGGATGGCGTCGATCTGATCGTCTTCACCGGTGGCATTGGCGAAAACGATGCCCTGGTGCGCACTGGGATCTGCAGCGGACTGTCATGGATCGGCATCAGCCTGGACCAACACCGCAATCAGGTCGCCAGCAAAACCATTCACAGTGACCGCGACGTTGCCATCCACAGTGATGTTGACGTTGCCATCAACGGCACAAATTCGCGCTGCGCAGTGCGCGTGATGGCCTCACAGGAAGATGGGCAGATCGCCCGCCACACGTGGGCATTGATCCCCCAGCGCCATCAAGGCAAGTAGATGACGCCTCCCAGTACACATCAGAAAAACGGAAAGTCATCATCATCGTTGTCCATTTCCTTGGCCAGCGCCCGTGCCTCGCGCTGGCGGGCTTTGATCCAGGCTTTGAAGGTGGCGAGGTCGCTGGGTATCAAGATGTCTTTTTTGATCTGCCGGATGTGGCGCTGCAGCTGGGCAATGTCCTGCAGCAGGCGCGGCATGACGCCCTCGGGCGTCAGCATATGGTAGGGCCCCAGGTGAAACATTTGCCGCATCGGCATCTCAAGGTGCGCAATTTCCTGCTCCAGCTCAGCCAACTGGTCTTTCAAGATTTTGTTGAAGTGCTTCAGCCGCTCTTCGGAAAGGCCGGCGATGGTGGCCGCATCAATGTGCTCCAGCTCCAGTTGCAATTCCAGCAGTTGCAGCAAGTCTTTTTTGTCATAGGCCTGGTTGACCCGCTGCATCAGCGCCGTTTTGCGGGCGCGCTCCACGGGGTCCGGCTCACGGTCAGGGTGCAGGGCGCTGACCAGCTTGCGATAGACCTCGCGAATGGACTGGCTGGTCTGGTCTGAATCGGTTTTCTGTTTTTCTTCACGGGCGATCTGTTTGGCGGTCTTCTTGCGCTGGCTGCGCCGGTCCTGCTCCTCCATCTGCAGCAGACGGGCTTTTTCCATCTGCAGTTCCACTTGGTCCACCACGCTCTGGGGTGAGCTCAAATCCGCATCTTTTTCAAAATCGACACCAAACATCCGCTCCATGGCGACCTGCATGTTTTTGGCGGCTGTGGCTTCCTGCCTGTCGAAATCAATGTCGCTGTGCTTGTTGTAAATCGCTTTCAGCGTGGCATCGTCCGATTCGGCCAGCAGAGGTTCCGCCACCTCGCAAATGAATTGCCTGACAAAACGGCGTTCGGTCTTGGTGAGCTTGTTTTTGTCCAAAGCCGCATCCAGGCCCTGCGCCATGGCCGCCTGCAATTCCCGAAACTTGCTCACCAAGGGCGCATAGTCGCTGGCTACTTTTTGCTGGTAGAGCAACACCGTGGTCTGCCACCGGGCAAGGTCGCGTCGGCTGATCTCAATTTTCTTGACCAGCGTGTTGAAAGCCTTTTGCCCCTTCGACAGGTTGAGCTGGTCCTGATGCGAAGCGATGCGAATGGCGGTGGCGGGCGGGGTGAGTTTAAAGAGTGGCTGCATGGTCGGGCTGCGTGTGGCACGGTGTGAATTTTGGGTAGCCCTGCATTATCGAACCTCGGACGCGCATCAACCGCCCATCAACCGCGTTCCAATCGCGTTCCAATCGCGCGCTGACTGTCGGCGGAACTTTGCCAAGGCATACACTGTCCACTCCACCATGCGCCGCCTGCTTCTCATTCTCATGATCGCCCTGCTGCCAGTGCGCGCCTGGGCAAGTGACGTCATGACGGTTGC
>JANMVO010000427.1:0-1933 GCA_031392805.1 Rhodoferax sp.
GGCATGATCGAGCCCTTCGAGCCCGGCCAGATTCGAAGCCGCGAGGTGGCTGGCGTCAGTCAGAAAATCATCAGTTACGGCACCAGCAGCTACGGCTACGACATCCGCTGCGCGCCTGAATTCAAAGTATTCACCAATATCCACAGCACGGTGGTGGACCCCAAGAACTTCGATGAGAAAAGCTTCGTCGATTTTCATGAAAACGTGTGCATCATCCCGCCCAACAGCTTTGCACTGGCCCGCACCCTGGAGTACTTTCGCATCCCGCGCAATGTGCTCACCATCTGCCTGGGCAAAAGCACCTATGCCCGCTGCGGCATCATCGTCAACGTCACCCCGTTTGAGCCCGAGTGGGAAGGTTACGTGACGCTGGAATTTTCCAACACCACGCCGCTGCCCGCCAAGATTTACGCTGGCGAAGGCTGCGCCCAGGTGCTGTTTTTTGAGAGCGACCCGGATGATGTGTGCGAAGTGTCATACAAAGACCGGGGCGGCAAGTACCAGGGGCAGGTGGGGGTGACTTTGCCGAAGGCTTGAACCGTCATGAAGTGCGCATGTCGTCTCATCACCCTCGCGCTTTTTGCCTGGCTGACCGGCTGCGCCACCATGACAGCCAATGAATGCAAGGTCGCAAATTGGGGTGAGGTGGGCTTGCGTGACGGGCTGGCCGGGGCCGCGTTGTCGGTGCTCAACGACCGCGTCAAGGACTGTGCCGAGGCGCAAGTGCCAGTGGACACGCCGCGCTATTTGCAGGGGCGAGACCAGGGTCTGCCTCAGTATTGCCGCATCGAGAACGCCGTGCCGCTGGGGCTGGATGGCAAAAGCTACAACGGCGTCTGCCCAGTAGCCGTCGACGGTGAGTTTCGCCGCCGTTTCCAGATCGGGCGGGAGGGATACGTCGCGCGCAACGAATTGCGCAGTCTGGAGAGCCGCTTGAACGTGGCTGAGGAGCATTTGCGCAGCGCTGCCAGTGACGATGACCGCCGTCGCTTTCGCGATGCCCTGCGTAGCCTGGATGCCGACATGCGCCGTGCGCGCGACCGTCTGCGTGCCGCTGAATGGGCGCTTGACCGGCTGCGTTAATTCTGATTCAAGGCAAAATCAACGCAGATTCAATGCAGTGACCCGGCGCCCGCCAATGCGTCCGCAGGTGTGGCCAGCGCGGTGCGCACCGCCAGTTTGAGCCCGCGCGTGATGTCGATCAGCGCCATCGACGGTGTGCCCTGCCCGGGCAGCCACGGCACATGGATAAACCCGCCGCGCGCATGCTGGAATCCCCTTTGTGTGGCCAGTACGTGCATCAACCCATAAAACACATGGTTGCAGACAAACGTGCCGGCCGTTTGCGAGACCTCTGCCGCAAAGCCTGCGCGTTGCAAAGCCAGCAGCATGGCCTTGATGGGCAAGCTGCTGAAATACGCCGCAGGCGCGCCGGGCACCACCGGGGTGTCCACCGGCTGGGCACCCGCATTGTCGGCAATGCGGGCGTCATTGATGTTGATGGCAACGCGCTCCAGCGAAAGCGCGCTACGCCCGCCGGCCTGGCCGACGCAAACTGTCAGTGCGGGCTGGTGCTGCTTTAACAGGGCGCGCAGCGCCATCAACGATTCTTCAAACACCGTGGGCAGTTGCGCCGCCACCACCGTGTGCTTCAGAATCTGGCGACCATGCAGCGTCTTGACCGCCAGCCAACTGGGGTTGATGGCATCGCCGCCAAACGCGTCAAAACCGGTGATCAGCACTTTCAGCTGCGTTACGGATGCGATAGTTTTACGTTCAGCGGCGGCTGTCGCGGCGGACGTGTTGGGCTTGGCGCGTTGTACCATTGGCCTAATTTACCGCATCCCGCACGGCAGGCTGCGGCCATCAATTTTCAGGAGACCGTCATGAAATGGGAAGGCAACCGCGAATCTGACAACGTGGAAGACCGCCG
>JANMVO010000430.1:0-3579 GCA_031392805.1 Rhodoferax sp.
ACTTCACACTGGTAGCGCACGCTGCCGTTGATCGAGGTGACGATGCCCAGTGGAATATTGTGCTCATTGAGCACGGGTCCCTGTTCAATATGCACCTCCACAAAGCCCAAATAATCTGCCGGGTTGCGTTTTAGATTGGGAATGCCGTCAAGGCGCAGGCCCGCATGCAGCATGGCTTCGCGCAGGGTGATGCCATCGGCATCCTTTTGATCCAGCCAGGCGGTTTTGAAATCTCCGATCAATGCGCTGGAACCCAAAAACGTGGCCTTGTAGCGTTGGCCCTCTTCTTCGGCAAAACCAAGCACCTCAATGTGAAACGGCAGGCGTTTGCCTTGTCGTTTAAGTTCACGCACGCTGGCCAAAGGCACAAAAATGCCCAGACGGCCGTCGTATTTGCCGCCGTTGCGCACGGTGTCGTAATGACTGCCGGTGAGCAGTGTTTTGACGCCATCTCCTTCTCGTTGTCCTTCTCCTGGCGGAAGCAGGTCAGGGTGGGGGCTGCCCCAGTAACGCCCCACCACATTGCCAACCGCATCAATGACAACGTCGTCAAAGCCGCACTCGCGCATGGTCTTGCAGAGGCTCTGGGCACAGGCCATGTGCGCGTCTGTGAGGTAGGTGACGGTCAACTGGCCCTTTTCGGCATAGCCAGCATCGGTATGAACGCTCAATGCTTCCTGCCAGTCCCACACGTCATTGCCCAGAGCCGGTGCGACGCCGAATTTGTCATTGAGGCGAAGCTCCACAATGCGGTGAATATTGCGCAGGCACTCGGCCCGCTCAAACTCGGGATGGTTCGAGAGCCGCCGCTCAAACGCCTCGAAAATCTCCTGCTTGACCAGGCCCACGCCGCGCGCGCCGCGCACCGCCAGCACAAACGGGAAGCCAAAGTTTTCAAGGTAGGCCGCATTCAACTGTTTGATGCGTGCCAGCTCATCCGCCGTGCAGTTCGTGAGGCCCGCTCTGGTTTGCTCATGGGCAGACTCTGCGGTGAGCGTGTTGCTGACCATCGCCTTGCCGGCCAGTTCGGGGTGGGCGCGGATCAATGTGAGCTGTGTCTCGCGCCCCGCTCTTTCCACGATTTGGGTCATGGCGTATTTGAGTTGTGCCAGCGTGTCAAAAGGGCGCTGCAGCAACGCCGCCGAGGCAACCCAGGGCGAGTGCTCGTACAGGCCATCAACCAGGCGCGCGGCCTCTTCGGGCGAGGCTGCGTTGAGCTGGTTCAAAGTGAGGGGCATGGGTTAACTCTCCGGATTCGGCGGGTGGGGATGCACTTGCCGCCAATGCCGGGCGATGTCGATGCGCCGGCAGATCCAGACGTTGCTGTGGCTTTGAACATGGTCCAAAAACCGTTGCAGGGCTTTCATCCGCCCGGGCCGCCCCAGCAGGCGGCAGTGCATGCCGACGTTGAGCATTTTGGGCGCGTTCAAACCTTGCGGGTCGCCCTCGGCGTACAGCACGTCAAAGCTGTCGCGCAGGTAAGTGTAAAAATCGTCGCCTTGGGCAAACCCCTGCGCCGAGGAAAACCGCATGTCATTGGTGTCCAGCGTGTAGGGGACGATGAGGTGTGGAACCACGCTGCCATCGGTTTTGCGCACCGGCATCCAGAATGGCAGATCGTCGCCGTAGTAATCGCTGTCGTACTCAAAGCCGCCGTAGTCGGCCACCAGGCGGCGCGTGTTGGGGCTGTCACGGCCGGTGTACCAGCCCAGAGGGCGCTCGCCAGTGAGTTGCTGGAGGGTCTCGATGGCGACGCGCATGTGCGCGCGCTCGGTGGCTTCATCCATGCTCTGGTAGCTGATCCAGCGCCAGCCGTGGCAGGCGATCTCATGGCCGAGTTCCTTCAAGGCGGTGGTCAGTTCCAGATGCCGCTGCAAGGCCATGCTGACGCCAAAAACAGTGAGCGGCAGACGGCGGTTTTCAAACTCGCGCAGGATGCGCCACACACCAGCGCGCGAGCCGTATTCATAGAGGCTTTCCATGCTCATGTGGCGCGCCGGGAAGCTGGCCGGGTTGAACATCTCGCTCAAAAACTGCTCCGATCCGGCATCGCCGTGCAACACGCTGTTCTCGCCGCCTTCCTCGTAATTGAGGACAAACTGCACTGCGATGCGCGCGCCACCAGGCCATTGCGCGTGCGGCACGTGGCGGCCATAGCCCGCCAAGTCGCGGGGGTAGGGGGTACTGGGTTTGGTCATGACATCTTGATTTTCAATATCAATGAGGAGCGTTGGCGGTGGCGGTAGCGGTAGCAATAGCGCCGCCGGGCACGCTTCGCTCAAACGTCAGGTTTCGCCCAGCAGCGCCATGTGGCCGTCTGCGTCGCCGTTGATGATGATGATTCCATGCCGCAATAATACTTGCGAGCGCCAAAAGTGTATACACGTCTGAAAACGGCTGAAGTCAATAATCGAATTAAATGATTGAACCAAATGACCCAGGAAAATGACCCAACAGGCGGCCGGACAGGCCACAAGGATTCAACATGGGTTTGAGCACACACGTACTGGACACCATGCACGGCGGACCCGCTGCTGGCATGGCTGCGGCGCTGTACACCACACAGGGCGAGGTGGCCACGCTGGTGAAGCGGTTCACGCTGGACCACGATGGCCGCAGCCCCGGCGGACCTCTGTATGACGCCACATCCCTCAAGGTCGGCACTTACCGGCTGGTGTTTGATGTGGCCGGGTACTTCAAGGCGCGCGGTGTGGTGCTGCCCGAGCCGAATTTTTTGAACCAGGTGAGTCTTGACTTTGGCATTGCACAGCCCGAGCAGCACTACCACGTGCCCCTGCTGGTGAGCCCGTGGAGCTATTCGACCTACCGGGGCAGTTAATTGCATGTTTTACCCTATAAATAGGCCTCTAGCCCTCGTCCTTATTGACTTAGTAGCTATATTATCAGTAGCTACAAGCGCTGTGGGACAAATGCCTGCTGCCGGCGACCCGGACCGGCCCGTGAAAATCGTCCTGCCTTTCGCACCCGGTGCCGGTACCGATGCCATGGGCCGGTTGATGGCTCAAAAGCTCGGTGAGGCGCTGGGTGGCACCTTTGTGCATGGCCATCGATGGGAGCAACTTTGAGATTCCAGATGAGCGGGAGAACATCACCGCCTTTGGCTTGTGCCGCAATCGCAGCGGAGTGGCTGGCTACCCGCAAACGCAATGTGCTGTTCTGCTGGAATGCGCCACGCACGCGATTGTGGGTGCCAACATCGGCGCTTACCGGTATGCCGAGTGGACGGTCGCCAAGCCCCTGCTGGCCCGGCAGGTAGAACATTCGTAAGAAGCTACTATTTTTATAGCATTCGCTGAATCGGAATCTGACACGATCGAGCCGGGCGCGTCACCTTACGATCATCGTTCGCAAGAGCGAAAGACATGAAAAATATCATCTTTTGAGCTACAATGTAGCTCAATATTCAAAGGAATAGCCATGACCTCCAACGCAGTCGTCCGCGCTCGAATCGACGAGCAAATCAAGGAAGAAGCATCCATCGTGTTAGCCGCGATGGGGCTGACGCTTTCTGATGCGTTTCGCATCATGCTCACACGCATCGCGAGAGAAAAAGCCCTG
>JANMVO010000246.1:0-4189 GCA_031392805.1 Rhodoferax sp.
GTGTGGCCATAGGTGAATTTGTCGGGGTTGGCTTTGGCAAACTCCACCAGTTCCTTGATGCTCTTGATCGGTGAGCTGGCAGGCACCACCAGGCCAAAGGTGTAGCCCGTCAGGCAGGCAATCCAGGTGAAGTCCTTGAGCGTGTCAAACTGCACCTTTTGCATGTGCGGCACGCGAAACACGCCGTGCGGCAATTGCGACAGCGTGTAGCCATCGGGTTTGGCGTTGACCAGTTCATTGGCGCCCAGCATGCCGGCGGCGCCGGGCTTGTTGTCCACGATGATGGTGGCGCCCAGAATCTTGCCCGCGCTGTCAGCCAGCGAGCGGATCACCGCGTCGGTAGAGCCGCCCGCGGGCCAGGGGCAGATGTAGCGGATCGGGCGTGAGGGGAAGGCCTGGGCAAAGGCCGGCGATGGTGCCATTAGCGGCAGTGCGACGGTGGCAGCACTTGCGCTGGCGAGCTTGAGGATCTGGCGGCGGTGGATCATGGGTTTGTCTCCTGCAATCAAAGGGAAAAGCCGATTTTAGGATTGATATTAGTTTTATAGCAAACTATTCATATACAACAAGGGCTAGAGGCCTTTTTTATTGGAATTTTAGGCGGAATTTGCCTTGCGGGGCCTAAAAAGTCAACTTGGGAGTTAATTTAACCCAGGCGGGCGGCGTTCCACGCGACGCCGCTTGCGGCTCCTAGAATCGGGCACAACCCCAGGGAATCCATGAGTCAAATCCTCATCAACGACTATCTCAAGCAGCTCGACATCATCAAAAGGGTGAGTGGCAGCCGTCGCGAAACCATCGTCCGTGAAGCGTTCAAGGACTTGCTCAAGGCCTGGGGCAAGCAGCACAACCTGATCTTCATCGCCGAATACGGCATGAAAACCGCCACCAAATCCAGCATCGCCGTCGATGGCGCGCTCTTGCACGAACTGCGCATGCCGCTGGGCTACTGGGAGGCCAAGGACGCGGATGACGACCTCGACGACGAGGTCAGCAAGAAATTCAAAAAAGGCTACCCGCAGGACAACATCATCTTCAGCGACGACGCCACCGCCGTGCTCTGGCAACACCGCAACGAGGTGCTGCGCTGCGACATGACCGACACGCAGGCGCTGTCCAAATTGCTCAAACTGTTCTTCAGCTTCGAGCGGCCCGAGATCGCCGGCTTCCGCGCCGCCGTGGCGCAGTTCAAGACCGACCTCCCCGCCGTGCTGCAGGCCCTGCGCGAGATGATCGAGCTGGAGAACACCAGGAATCCCGGCTTCAGGGCCGCTGAAATCCAGTTCCTCGCCCATTTGCAGGAGGCGATCAACCCTGCGCTGACCGATGCCGATGTGCGCGAGATGCTGATCCAGCACATCCTGACCGAAGAAATCTTTGCCAAGGTGTTTGACGACAGCGACTTTCACCAGCACAACAACGTGGCGCGCGAGCTGTATGCGCTGGAGGGTGCGTTCTTCACCGGCGCCTTGAAGAAACAAACGCTCAAAGGGCTTGAAACCTACTACGCCGCCATCCGCGCCGCCGCCGCGCAGATCAGCAGCCACGGCGAGAAGCAGACCTTCTTAAAAATCATTTACGAAAACTTCTACAAGGTCTACAACACCAAGGCTGCCGACCGTCTGGGTGTGGTCTACACCCCCAACGAGATCGTGCGTTTCATGATCGACGGGGCCGACTGGCTATGTGAGAAACACTTCGGCAAAAACCTGATCGACAAGGACGTGGACATCCTCGACCCGGCCACCGGCACGGGCACTTTCATCTGCGAACTCCTCGAACATTTCCGTGGACAGCCCAAAAAGCTGGAGCACAAATACAAACACGAGCTGCACGCCAATGAGGTTGCCATCCTGCCCTATTACGTGGCCAACCTGAACATCGAATCCACCTACGCCGCCATCACCGGCCAATATGAAGAGTTCCCCAACCTGTGTTTTGTGGACACGCTGGACAACGTGGGCCTGCACACTTCGGCCAAAGGCGTGAACGCCGACCTGTTCGGCAGCGTGTCAGAAGAAAACGTGGCCCGCATCAAGCGGCAAAACAGCCGCAAGATCAGCGTCGTGATTGGCAACCCGCCCTACAACGCCAACCAGGCGAATGAAAACGACAACAACAAGAATCGCGAATACCCCGACATCGACAAGCGCATCAAGCAAACCTACATCGCCGAGAGCACAGCGCAAAAGACCAAGCTCTACGACATGTACGCGCGCTTTTTCCGCTGGGCCAGTGACCGGCTGAATGAAAACGGCGTGCTGGCCTTCATCACCAACCGCAGCTTTATTGAGAGCCGAACCTTTGATGGATTCCGCAAGACGGTCGCGCAGGAGTTTGCCGACATCTACGTCGTGGACCTGGGCGGCGACGTGCGGGCGAACCCCAAGCTGAGCGGCACCAAGCACAACGTCTTTGGCATCCAGACTGGTGTGGCCATCAGCTTCATGGTTAAGCGCGTGAACGCTACCAAAGACAAGAGGCCAGCGCGAGTTTTCTATGTGCGTCGGCCCGAGATGGAAACCGCTGAGGAAAAACTCGGGTTCCTTGCCAATCACGCCATGCGCGGGCTTGACTTTGACGAAGTACAGCCGGACAAGACGCACCACTGGGTGAACCTGACGAGCAATGACTTCGAAACCTTGATTCCGCTGGCGAGTAAAGAGACCAAGGCAGCGAAGACGCCGGGGAAAGAGCGGGCGATTTTTAAGTTGTTTTCTTTGGGACTTTCAACCAACAGGGACGAATGGGTTTACGACAACGATCCTGCCGTTTTGTCACAAAAGGCACGGTGGTTTCTCGAAAATCACGCTTTGTCTGGACTCAATAAGCCCTGGGACGATGCCCTCAAGTGGTCCGAAACCTTAAAGCGCCGGGTTGCGGCAGGGGCAACAGAAAGTTTTTCCGCCGAGAGACTTCGCGTTGCCACCTATCGACCCTATGTCAATCGGTGGTTATATGCCTCGAATTTGCTGGTTGACAGGCCAGGCAACATGGTGGACATACCGAATCGTGGTGCAACGATTTGCCTGTCATTTGGTAAAGATTTTCGCGTTCTCGGAAGTGGCGCTCCGTTTGATCTGCATTTCATTGGCGACACCATTGGCATGCCACTGAATCGAATCGACACCGAGGGCACTTACTACGACAACATTACCGACTGGGCGTTCAAACAATTCACCGCCCATTACCAAAGCGCAAAACCCTCACCCCAGGCCTCTCCCAGCGGGAGAGGGAGTAAATCCGGGCGCAAGGTCACCAAAGAAGCCATCTTTCACTACTGCTACGCCGTGCTGCACAACCCGGCCTACCGCGAGAAATACGCGCAGAACCTCAAGCGCGAATTCCCGCGCATTCCGCTCTACGGCGCAACGCTCGCCGACTTCTGGCAATGGGCCGAGTGGGGCAAAGCCTTGATGGCGCTGCACATCGGTTATGAGCAGGTCGCGCCCTTTCCGCTCACGCGCACCGACACGCCCGACGCCAAAGTCCGCGCTGCTGGCCTGCAACCCAAAGCCCTGCTGCGCGCCGACCCGGCGGCAGGCACCATCACGCTCGACAGTGAAACCACGCTGCGCGGCATCCCGCCCGAGGCCTGGACCTACAAGCTGGGCAACCGCTGCGCCATCGACTGGGTGCTGGACCAGTACAAGGAAAAGAAACCCAGGGACCCCACCATCCGCGAGAAGTTCGACACCTACCGATTTGCCGACTACAAGGACAAGGTCATCGACCTGCTGATGCGTGTGACCACGGTGAGTGTGGAAACCGTGAAGCTGGTGGAGGCTATGAAGGCGGCCAGCCATTAGCCAATCAGTATCGCGCTACGGCTCAAAGAAGCCGCACGAATTAGAGATTTAACAAGCAGGAAAATAATGGCCCGACGCAAACAAAACGATGGATTGCCCGAGGCGGTGGTTGAACTCACTTCGCTCATGCCGTGGTGGATAGGCGTGGCGCTGGCGGTGGTCAGCTACCTGTGGCTGCATTCCATCGCGACCAAACCCTTGACCGCGATGCTGCAACCGGGGGACGCTGGGAACTTCGCCGTGCTAGCCCTTTGGCACGGGTTGGCGACTGCAGGCCAGTATGTTTTGCCCTTCCTGTTACTGCTGGGAGCGGGTATCTCAGCCTATAAGCGGCATCGCGCCAAACATCTGCATGCGCAGGCCGCCAACCGGGCCGATAG
>JANMVO010000449.1:0-1843 GCA_031392805.1 Rhodoferax sp.
GCCGAATCGCGCGTTCGGAGCGGTTCATCAGCCAGCCATGCACCACCGCGGCGGCAAACAGCCCATACGACGCAATGCCCAAAGCCCAGTGCAGCGGCAGCCAGGGCGATGCTATGACGTGGTAGCTGGTGCCGGGGAAAATCAGCGTCAGGATGACTGCGGCGCTGCCCAGCCCGGCCAGCGCCCAATGCGGCCGCAGCTGCGGAAACAGCCGGCTTTCAATCGCATACACCGTCAGCACCAGCCAGACCGTCATGGACAGCGCGGGCGCAAAACCGAAGCGCGGTGGCTCGCCCAGCAGGCCGTCGGCCAGCGCCAGCGCGTGCAACAACCAGGCCGCCAGCAACAGGCCGCGCAGCGTGCTTGAGCCCAGACGCGGGCTGGCCAGCGCAAGCACTGCATAGGCCATGGCAGCACCTGCCGCCACCGCAAAACCCCACCAGGCGCTCAAAGCTAAAATCATCGCTAGAGTTTAGCTCCTGCTCAGGTCTGCCCAGACCTTTTTGCTCCCCGCGCGGAGCCTCCATTTCCGGATTTCATCTATGGCTTCAGCCCTTACCGACAAGTTATCGCGCCTCGTCAAGGAAATGCGCGGTCAGGCCCGTATTACCGAAGACAATGTGCAGGACATGCTGCGCGAGGTGCGCATGGCGCTGCTGGAGGCCGACGTGGCGCTGCCTGTGGTGCGTGATTTCATTGCCCGCGTCAAGGACAAGGCACTGGGTCAGGATGTCATGGGCTCGCTGCAGCCGGGCCAGGTGCTGGTCAGCATTGTGAGCAAAGAGCTGGCAGCCACTATGGGCGACGGCGTGGCCGACATCAACCTGGCCGTGCAGCCGCCCGCCGTGATTTTGATGGCCGGCCTGCAAGGCGCCGGTAAAACCACCACCACCGCCAAGCTGGCCAAGCATTTGATCGAGAAGCGCAAGAAGAAGGTGCTGACCGTCTCGGCTGACGTCTACCGCCCGGCCGCCATCGAGCAGCTTAAAACCGTGACAAAGCAAGCCGGTGCCGAGTGGTTTTCCAGCACGCCGGACCAGAAGCCGGTGGACATCGGCCTGGCCGCGCTGGACTATGCACGTAAACATTATTTTGATGTGCTGCTGGTCGATACGGCTGGCCGTCTGGCGATTGACGATGCGTTGATGCGCGAAATCAAGGCGCTGCATGCGGCTCTCAAACCGGTTGAGACGCTGTTTGTGGTGGACGCCATGCAGGGCCAGGACGCGGTCAACACGGCCAAGGCGTTCAAGGAAGCGCTGCCGCTCACCGGCATCATCCTGACCAAGACGGATGGCGATTCACGTGGCGGCGCGGCACTGTCGGTGCGCCAAATCACCGGCGTGCCGATCAAGTTTTCAGGCACCAGCGAGAAGATCGATGGCCTGGAAGTGTTTGACGCCGAACGCCATGCCGGGCGCATTCTGGGCATGGGCGACATTCTGGCGCTGGTCGAGCAAGTCACCGCCGGGGTCGATATGGCAGCGGCGCAGAAGCTGGCGGCCAAGGTCAAAAGCGGTGTCGGCTTTGATCTGAATGATTTCCTGGGCCAGATCCAGCAAATGAAACAAATGGGCGGCCTGGCCAGCCTCATGGACAAGCTGCCCGCCGCCATGGCGGCCAAGGCCGGTCAGGTGGACATGGACCGCGCCGAGAAAGACATCAAGCGCAAGGAAGGCATCATCCAAAGCATGACGCCGCTGGAACGGCGCAAGCCCGAACTCATCAAGGCCACCCGCAAGCGTCGCATTGCTGCGGGCTCCGGCGTGCAGGTTCAGGAAGTCAACCGCATGCTCAAGGAATTTGAGCAAATGCAGGACATGATGAAAAAAATGAAGGGCGG
>JANMVO010000505.1:0-4687 GCA_031392805.1 Rhodoferax sp.
GTCCACAACCTGTTTGAACACCTTGCCTGTTCCGACCTTGCCTTGGTGCAGGGGGGCTTGAGCACCTGCATGGAACTGGTCGCCACACGCCGGCGGTTTCTGAGCTTCCCGCTGGAGCGGCATTTTGAGCAGTGCATCCACGTGCGCAACCGGCTGCACAACTACTGCGCAGACTGCTCCGTGAAATTTGCCGAACTCGGCCCCAATGAACTGGCCGACCGGGCGCTGGCCGCGATGCACGCCCCCATTGCCTATCGCCCGGTAGAAACCGACGGCGCCTTGCGCGCTGCGCAGCATATCGTGAAGGTTCTGGAAAACCGGCATTGGGCTGCGCGGTAGCCAAGCCGCACCTGTCACCTTCATGGCGGTACTTAACGGGCCCAGTGAGGTACCCGTCAACGCCTCGCCCGGAACCGGCTTTGCAACGGTGATCTTCGACTCGGCTCTGCACACCATGAGCCTGTCAGTCACCTTCTCGGGGCTGCTTGGCATTACCACCGCTTCTCACATTCATTGCTGCACGGCAGCGTCAAATGCAGGAACTGCGGGCGTTGCGACTGAAACACCCACGTTCGGTGGGTTTCCATTGGGCGTTACGTCTGGCTCGTACAACAACTTGTTCAATTTGACTTTGGCGTCGTCGTTCAACCCCGCTTTCGTTACCAGCAATGGCGGCACGGTAGCAAGTGCCGAAGCAGCATTGCTCGCAGGGGCATTCGCCAACAAGTCCTACTTGAACATTCATACCAGTGCATTCGGTGGTGGCGAAATCCGCGGCTTTCTGGTTCAAGCGCAATCCGTGCCGGAACCCGGCAGCCTTGCGCTGCTGGCGTTGGCCCTGATCGGTTTCGCGTTTGCCGGCCAAGCCAAGCGCGTAGCCACCGGCACGGGAAGCGCAGCCATCCGCACTTGAATTGCGCCGCAAGCCTGGTTTTAGCCAATGTTTCCAGACAAATCGGCACGTAGCCCGTGTGTTATATGCATAGTATGCTACTATTAATGTAGTATTTCTTTGCGCTGATAATTGGGGAATGTCCTCTCCCAAAACCCTGTTCGGCTTCCACGCCATCGGTGTGCGACTGAAAACCGCGCCCGAATCAGTGATTGAAATCCATTTTGAATCTTCGCGCCGCGATGCGCGCATGCGCTCCTTCATCGACCGCGCAGCCGAGGCCAAAATCCGCCTGATCGAGTCCGATGGCCTGCAGTTGTCCAAACTCTGCGGCAGCCATGGCCACCAGGGCGTGGTGGCGCGGGTGAAGGCGATTACGCAAGTCACGTCGCTGGACGAGTTGCTGGAAAACCTGGAAGCATCGCAGGCCGAGCTTCCAATAGCCGAACGCGTGGCCCCGCTGATACTGGTGCTGGACGGCATCACCGACCCACACAACCTGGGTGCCTGCCTGCGAGTGGCCGACGGCGCGGGCGTGCACGCGGTGATTGCGCCTAAAGACCATGCGGCCGGCATCAACGCCACGGTGGCCAAGGTGGCCAGTGGCGCGGCCGAGACCGTGCCTTACTTCATGGTGACCAATTTGGCGCGCACCTTGAAGGAGCTGAAGGAACGCAACATCTGGATCATTGGCACCAGCGATGGAGCCGCTAAAACCCTCTACCAGGCTGACCTGACCGGCCCGGTGGCGCTGGTTTTGGGCGCTGAAGGGGACGGCATTCGCCAACTCACGGCCAAGACCTGCGATGAGTTGATCAGCATCCCCATGCGCGGTGCGGTCGAAAGCCTGAATGTCTCGGTCGCCAGCGGTGTGTGCTTGTATGAGGCGCTGCGCCAGCGAACCAGGTCGTAAACATGTTCATTGCCATGGCATTTGCCATCATCATGGCCATTGTGTTTGCTGCACTGGGCAGGCTGCGAAGCGCGCCAGAGCTTGAATGTTCTTTCAGGTTATACCCAGCCCAACGCGCCCAGCAACGCACCCGCGCCCAGCAGCCACAGCAGGTGAATTTTGGTGCGCCACACTAGCACGGCGCCAATCGTGGTCAGCAGCCACAGCGGCCAGTCTTTTTGCGGGTTGCTGTGCGCGCTGGACAAGATCCAGCCGGTGGCAATCAGCAGCGCAATCAC
Source organism: Rhodoferax sp. (assembly GCA_031392805.1). Classification (GTDB taxonomy): domain Bacteria; phylum Pseudomonadota; class Gammaproteobacteria; order Burkholderiales; family Burkholderiaceae_C; genus JANYCG01. The sequence continues at coordinate 2,084 of JANMVO010000505.1, forward strand.
GATGGGGGCCATGCCTTGCTTGAAGGCGCGCACCGCCCGCAGCTCGCGGTTGCGGTGGCTCCAGCGCGCCACCATGAAGGTCAGCGTGGTGCTGGGCAGCATCATGCCGGTCATGGCAATCGTCATGCCCATCAGGGCCAAGGCCCAGGCGTACCAGCCGGCACCGATGCCACCCGCTGCATTGAGCCCGACGTTCCAGCCCATCAGCGCAACGAACAGCACATTGGGGCCGGGCGCAGCCTGTGCCAGCGCAATGCTGGATGTGAACTGCGCGTCGCTGAGCCAATGCGCCTCATCCACCAGGTAGCGGTGCATGTCGGGCGCCACAGTAATGGCACCGCCCACGGCCAGCAGCGACAGGGACATGAAATGCGTCAGCAGCGACAGCCAGTCGGCGGCGCTCAATGACAGGTCTGGTGACACGCTGGACGCCACGCTTGACACCACATTCAGCGACGCATTTGACAACTCACTCATGGCCCGCCATTCTGCGCGCGAACGCTGCCAAGCTGCCGGTAAGCCCACGCGCAGGCCAGTCCGCCCACCAGCAGCAGCACCCAGGCCAGGCGCAGGCGCAGCAATGCAATAGCTATAAACGTAATAGCTGACAACGAAGAACAGACAAGGGCTCCCATGGTATTTTTCCGCAAAGCAGAGGTCAGTTTGAGGCCTGTCGCGATGATCAGCCCGGCCACGACGGCCCCCATGCCGCGCAGCGCCCCCTGCGCGACGGGCAGGTCGGCAACGCCTGCAAAAGCGGCGGCCAGCACCAGCACCAGCAGCAGCGGGAAAGTCAGAATGCCGGCCAGCGCCACCAGTGCGCCACGCAGCCCAAAGTAGCGGTCGCCCAGCATCAGGCACAGATTGATCACGTTCGGGCCAGGCAGAATTTGCGCAACGGCCCAGTCCTCTAAAAATTCTTCGCGCGTGAGCCAGCCCTTCTTGTCCACCAACTCTCGCTGCACCACCGCCAGTACGCCACCAAAACCCTGTAGCGCCAGCCAGGTGAAGGACCAGAAAAGATCGCTGAGGGATTGGGGTTGCGGGCGCTGCGCGGGCTGGGTTGCCGCAGGTTCTTGAAGGGCAGTGACAGGCATGGTCAGATTATCGCCGCCTGGTTTGCGTTCAGCGCTGCACTAACTCCACATGGCGATGGAGGTTTGGTCATGATATGCCGCGAATGCTGTTTCTCGGAAAACCAACGGGGTCACCAACGGGGTCAGGTCTAAATACTGTTCGCTTAGAGTGCCGGAGCCTTGGTTTACAACACATTTCCTGACTGGTCTGCCAAGAGAGACTTCGGTAAGTAGAGCCCTGGGGTTTACCCGCAAACGCACCTTAAGCGAACAGTATTGAGTCAGGTCTTGCAATCAAGAAAATGCATCATTGAGAGACCTGACCCTATGAAGTGCCTCCGCTGTGACGAATGTGGGCACGACTATTTTGTGGCCTATTCCTGCAAGGGCCGTGGCGTCTGCCCCTCGTGCAACACCCGTCGCATGGTGGAGACGGCGGCGCACCTGACGGACCACGTAGTCCCGCGCCTGCCGTTGCTTTGGGAGTGCCGCAGTGGACTCAGGCGGTGCTCGATGCCAAATTCGACACACACCTGATCGAAGCTGTGCTGGCCAGTGACTTGTTACCCTTTGCTTTGTATGATTGCTCACCGGCCCCAGCGCGCTTTTCGCTGGGATAATCGACCCCATGACAAAGCAGCGGGTGGTGGTCGGTTTGAGCGGCGGGGTGGACTCTGCGGTGACGGCCTGGCTGCTCAAGCAACAGGGCTATGAGGTCATCGGCATCTTCATGAAAAACTGGGAAGGGGATGACGATGACGAGTACTGCTCGTCCAACATCGACTTCGTGGACGCCGCCGCCGTGGCCGATGTGTTGGGCATCGAGATCGAGCACGTCAACTTCGCCGCCGAGTACAAAGACCGCGTGTTCGCCGAGTTTCTGCGCGAATACCAGGCCGGGCGCACGCCCAATCCCGATATTCTTTGCAACTCCGAAATCAAGTTCAAGGCGTTTCTGGATCATGCTTTGCGGCTGGGCGCCCAGAAGATTGCGACGGGGCATTACGCGCGGGTGCGCCTGAACGAGTCGTCAGGGCGGCATGAGCTGCTCAAGGGCCTGGACCTGTCCAAAGACCAAAGCTATTTCTTGCACCGTCTGAATCAGGCTCAAATTTCCAAGACTTTGTTTCCGGTGGGTGAGCTGCAAAAGGCCGAGGTGCGCCGCATCGCCGCCGGGATCGGCCTGCCAAACGCGAAGAAAAAAGACTCCACCGGCATGTGCTTCATCGGCGAGCGCCCGTTTCGTGATTTTCTGAACCGCTACATCGCCAGGAAGCCGGGGCCGATCCAAGATGACAAGGGTCGCGTGCTGGGCCAACACGTGGGCTTGAGCTTTTACACCCTGGGGCAACGGCAGGGCATCGGGATTGGCGGCGTGAAGGCCAAAGGCGCCGACCTTAAGGCCGCACAGGCGCGCGGGCAGCGCGGTGTGGGTGAGCATCAGCCCTGGTTTGTGGCCCGCAAGGACATTGAGGGCAACACGCTGTGGGTGGTGCAGGGCCATGAGCATCCCTGGCTGCAATCTCTT
>JANMVO010000515.1:0-2339 GCA_031392805.1 Rhodoferax sp.
CCACTTGGGCGGCGACGAAGTTGACCAGTTCACCGGCCTTGATTTTGTCAGTGCTGTCGGCTGTGACGCCCGCGGCTATCTGTACTTTGGCACCGTCAACAACGCCCAGCACGATGACGGCGGTTTTGAGCTTGTCCTTGAGCTTGTCCATGGTGTCGCGCAGTGTTTTGGCGTCCGCACCATCGAGCCTGGCAACCAGCAGCTTGATTTTTTTACCGTCTTTGCCTGCCAATTCCACCGCCTGCGTGACCAGCTCATCGCCCTGGCTGGAGGCCAGCTTGCCTTTGAGCGCGGCAACTTCTTTCTCAAGCAACTTGACGTGGTCCAGCATGTGGTGGATGCGGTCGTTCAGTTCCACAACCGGGGCCTTGAGCGCGCCCGCCGCCTGGCCAACCGAGTCTTCGAGCTGCTGCAAGTAGGCCAGCGCGTTGTGGCCGGTGATGGCCTCAATGCGCCGCACGCCAGAGGCCACACCGCCTTCGCTGGTGATCTTGAACAGGCCAATGTCGCCTGTGCGCTGCACGTGGGTGCCGCCACACAGCTCGCGGCTGGTGCCGATGTCAAGCACGCGCACCGTCTCGCCATACTTCTCGCCAAACAGCATCACCGCGCCGGTTTTCTGAGCTGATTCGATGTCCATCACGCGGGCCTCTGTGGCCGAGTTGGTCAGGATTTCGGCGTTGACGCGTTTTTCAATTTCCTTGATCTCAGCGTCCGTCACCGGGCCATTGTGGGCAAAGTCAAACCGGGTCTGCGCTGCGTTCACCAAACTGCCCTTTTGCTGCACGTGGTCGCCCAGCACTTCACGCAGCGCCTTGTGCATGATGTGGGTCACGCTGTGGTTGCGCATGGAGGCGGCGCGGCGTTCAGTGTTGACTTGGGCTGTGACCTGATCACCAATTTTCAGGGTGCCGGTGGCCAGTGTGCCGTGGTGGCCGTACACATCGGCCTTGATTTTTTGCGTGTCATCGACCGTGAACGAGGCTGCCATTGATCCGACATCCGATCCGCCAGCCGCACTCGCCAGCGTGATCACACCCTCATCTCCCACCTGCCCGCCCGATTCGGCATAGAACGGCGTGGTTTCCATCACAATGATGCCGTTTTGACCCTGTTTTAGCTCTGCAGCCCCCGTCCCGTCTGCATAAATAGCTACTATTTTCGTAGTAGATGCAAGTTTGTCATACCCTACGAATTCATTGCCTGCGCCGGTGTAATCAAGCGTCTTGTCCATCTTGAATTTGCCTGCGGCTCGGGCCTGGGCCTTTTGCTTGTCCATGGCGGCGTTGAAGTCGGCTTCGTCGACACTGATTCCACGTTCACGGCAAACGTCTTGCGTCAAGTCAAGCGGGAAGCCGTAAGTGTCGTGAAGTTTGAAAGCGACTTCACCGCTTAGCTTGCCAACCCTCACACGTGGAGTAGCAGTTGGGTTATCTTTTTTTTGCTTCTCAACGTCAGCGAGGGCATGCGCAGTGAGCAGATTGAACTCTCTCGCAAGCATTTCCATTCCTATTCCCAGCGTCTCAAAGAACCGCTCTTCCTCAGCCTTCAGCACCTCGGTAATCCGCTTCTCATCCGACTTCAGCTTGGGATACGCATCCCCCATCAGCACCGCCAAATCCGCCACCATCTTGTGGAAAAACGGTGTCTTCTTGCCCAGCTTGTAGCCATGCCGAATGGCGCGGCGGATGATGCGGCGCTGCACGTAGCCTCTGCCGTCGCTTGAAGGGATGACGCCATCTGCTACTAAAAATGCAGTGGCGCGAATGTGGTCGGCAATCACGCGCAGGCTCTTGTTGTCCAGGTCCGTGCAACCGGTTTCGCGTGAAGCCGCCTTGATCAGCGCGTCAAAAATATCGATCTCATAATTGCTGTGCACGTGCTGCAGGATGGCGGCCAGGCGCTCCAGGCCCATGCCGGTGTCCACGCACGGTGCGGGCAACTTGACCAGGCTGCCATCGGCCTGCATGTCGAACTGCATGAACACGTGGTTCCAGATTTCGATGAAGCGGTCACCGTCTTCACCGGGGCTGCCGGGCGGCCCGCCGGGGATGTGCTCGCCGTGGTCGTAAAAGATTTCGCTGCACGGGCCGCAGGGGCCGGTGTCGGCCATCATCCAGAAGTTGTCAGACGCGTATTTTTTGCCCTTGTTGTCGCCAATGCGGATGACGCGCTCGGGCGGCAGGCCGATTTCTTTGGTCCAGATGTCGTAGGCTTCCTGGTCGTCAATGTAGACGGTGGCGGTGAGCTTGTCGGCGGGCAGTTTGTAGACTTGGGTGAGCAGCTCCCAGCCCCACTTGAGCGAGTCGCGCTTGAAGTAATCGCCAAAGCTCCAGTTG
>JANMVO010000517.1:0-7661 GCA_031392805.1 Rhodoferax sp.
CGCGCTCGTCCATTTTGACGACGGTTCCCTCGCAGTCGTGGTACCCGATGTTGCCGGAAAAACGCATTCCGAAAAGAGAAAGCGGGAGCAGGCCGACCTTCATGGCGGACACTGCCACGCCGCTGCGGGTGTGCGAATGGACGATGCAGTTGACATCCGCCCGGCCCTGATGAACCGCGCCGTGAATCACGAAGCCCGGGAAATTGATGCCGTAGTGACTGTTGCCACGCAGCGTAATCTCGCCCTCATGGTTGATCCGGTGCAGGTTTGACGCGTTGATTTCGCTGTAGTGAAGCCCGTAGGCGTTGATCAGGAACTCCTGCGGTTTGTCGGGTACCCTGGCTGTGATGTGGTTGTAAATCATGTCGGTCATGCCGTACCGAACCATCAGCCGGTAAGCAGCGGCAAGGTCCATGCGCGTCTGCCATTCCGCGTCCGATACCTGGTCCCGGATCGGCCGCGAAGGTATCACGCCCGGCGCCTGCATGCCCAGAACGGACCGGCTTTTCATGGCGACTTGGGTGACTGGCTTCTCAACTACTGCGTCTGTGGTGGCGGATTCCATACGATGACTCCTTTGGGTTGGGTGATGACGTCGTGCAAACAGTGGCGGCACTGACCAGTGACCACTGACCTCTGACCTCTGACGGATGCCAGCCTGGCCGTCGCTCAGCACTTGATTGTTGATGCCCATTCAGTCTATCCTGATATTGCCTGGTCAGGCCGGTCATCGTCTTTTAATTGATGTTCAGCAACGCCCCGAATTTTCCCGCATCCAGACCCTTTTTTTTTAAAAAACTTAACCCCATCCCCCGTCGCCGTCCGTACAAGCTGGATCAACACCAGACAAGGACTTCCATGCGACACCTCAAACACTTCCAGCACGCTGCCGCCGCTTGCGCGCTGGCCATCACAGCCCACAGCCCCGCCCAGGCCTTCTGCGGCTTCTACGCGGGCAAAGCCGACGCCAATCTGTTCAACGAGGCCAGCCAGGTGGTGATGGTGCGCGATGGCAGGCGCACGGTCATCTCGATGTTGAATGACTACAAAGGCCCCTTGAGCGAATTCGCGCTGGTGGTGCCTACGCCGACCACGCTGCAAAAAGGCCAGGTGCGGGTGGCGGAAAAACTCATCTTTGAGCGGCTCGACGCCTACAGCAGCCCACGCCTGGCCGAATACCACGACAACGACCCGTGCCAGGTGAATTTCAGCTGGGGGCAAGATGCCTACGCCCGGGGCAGGTTGTTCGATGGGCCCGCGGCGCCGGCCGCGATGGCGTCGCGGCTTGAGAAGGAATCCAGACGCGACAAGGCACTTGGCGTGACCATTGAGGCCCAGTACACGCTGGAGGAATACGACATCGTCAGCCTGTCGGCGACGCAGTCAGATGGGCTGGAAACCTGGCTCGCCGAGAATGGCTACAAAATCCCCAAAGGGGCCAGCGCGGCCCTGCGCCCCTACATCAACCAGGGCATGAAGTTCTTCGTGGCCAAGGTCAACATCAAAGAGCAGCTCAAGACCGGCTACACCACCTTGCGCCCCTTGCAGTTTGCGTTTGAGAGCGACAAGTTCATGCTGCCGATGCGCCTGGGCATGCTGAACGCGCCGCCGGACAAGTCGCAGGACCTGATCATCTACCTGCTGACCAAAGACGGCCGGGTGGAGAGCAGCAATTACCGCACCGTCAAGTTGCCCGCCAACGTGAACCTGCCGCATTTCGTCAAGCCCAAGTTCCAGGATTTTTACAAGGCGCTGTTTGACCACGAGGCCATCAAGGAAGAGCACCGCGTGGTCTTCACCGAATACTTTTGGGACATGGGCTGGTGCGATCCCTGCGCGGCCAACCCCTTGAGCCTGGCAGAACTGCGCGGCGCCGGTGTGTTCTGGACTGGCGGCGATGTGGACGAGAACTTCAAGGCGATGAATTCGCAGGCGGGCAACGCGCCCGCAGGCACCGCAATCCGGCGACCCATGCCCGCCATGACGGGTGGCGCCCAGCCGGTGGTGCTGACCCGTCTGCATGTGCGCTACACCGCCAACACCTTCTCCGAAGATTTGATGTTCACGCAGACCAAAGACCGGCAAAACTGGCAGACCCGCTACGTGGTGCAAAACCCGTTTGAGGGCAGCGTGGCCCAGTGCAGCGCCAAGATTGGACAGATGGACTGCGAGGCCATGTGCCGGCCTCGCGTCGCCCAGCTGCTCAATGCCCCGCCCGCACTGTATGACGGCGCCAATGAAACAATCAGGCCGCTCTACCGCGCCAGAGACCCCAGTATCCTGCAACGCGACTGCGTATCAAGCTGCGTGGCCTCAAAACAGGCCGGCGTGGCGGCGGCCAGCCGCTACTATCTGACCGATCTGCCGCGCCGCCTGAATGCCGAAAAGCAGACTCTGGCGCGACTGACTGGCTGGCGCATGAACGACATAGATGCGCTGTCCGGGGCTTCGAGGTTCTCTGGCGACGCACCGCCCGCCGTGCCCGACAGGACCGACACGACCGACAAGCCGTGGTGGGAACAACTCTTCAAGACCGGCAATGTGACGCGCAAGGTGACAGGGAACGTGACAGGGAAGTTGACGGAGTGGTTGACGGACAGCATGACGGGGAGTCTGGCGGGGAAGGCGGCGGACCAGGTGAGTTTGAAGCCAGCATCATGAATGCTACTACTTCAATAGCTATTTATGTATATTGGACAAGGACTAGAGGCATAATTACCTCTCAAATTCGCCTGCAATGGCAGCGCCTGGATGCCCGCTGGTTCCAGATCATTTTCCTCGCCAGCTTTCTGGCCCTGGGTGCCTTGGCGCGCGACTTTGCGCTCACGCCGGTTCAAGTACTTTTCACCTTTGGCAGTGCCCTCGTCACGCAAGCCGCGTGGCAATGGGGGCTGGATCTGCCGGGCAAAAAGAAGTGGGGCGGCTACCTGAGCGCGCTGATATCGAGCTTTGGCATCTGCATTCTGGTGCGCGCCGGGAACGCCTGGGTCCATCCCCTGCTCGCCGCTGTGGCGATGGGCAGCAAGTACCTGATCCGCACCGGCCCGGCAGCCTGCAAAAGCCACCTGCTCAACCCCGCCAACCTGGCGGCGTTTGCCGCGTTTGCCTGGCTGCCCGGGGCCTGGCTCAGCCCTGGCCAATGGGGTGCTGACAGCCTGGCCGCGCTGTGGTTTGTGGCATTGGGTGGCCTGGTCACCCAGCGCATCAGCCGCTGGGATGTGTCCTTAAGCTTTCTGGCAACCTGGGGCGCACTTCTGGCGCTGCGACTGTGGGTGCTTGACTATGTGTGGAATCCGGGAGCCGCCATGTGGCTGCAGCAGGCCAGCAATGGCGTGGTGCTGCTGTTTGCGTTCTTCATGATCTCCGACCCCATGACCACGCCGCAGCGCCGGGGTGCGCGCATCGCCTATGCCATGGTGGTCGCCCTGCTCGCCTTCGGCTGGCAGTACCTGCTTTTCAAGCCGCACGGCCTGATCGTGATGCTGTTTCTGGCAAGCTGGACGGTGCCGCTGTGGAACAGCGTCTGGCCGCAACAGAGGTTTGACTGGACTCGCAGGCAGGGTGAACGCCAGGCATGAATTCCAAGCCACTTGTTCGTTTCTTCCCAGATGACTGCAAAACAAATGCCGTTAATGGGCCACTTCCCCGTGGGGATCAGGCCGACGTGACACTCAGCTCCGCGGCTGTCCTCCGTGTCGGCCTGGGGCCGATTCCTCCCCCTTGATGCCGCTGCGCTGAGTGCCCCGCCGACCTGATCCTGCGAGCCTATGGGCGTTCAACTGACGCGATCCGACCACATTTGCAGCCGATGAGGTGCGGTTGCGTGGCGCAGCGAAATCAAGGGGGAGCCGACGGTCATAGACCGACGCAAAGGACATTCGCGTAGCTACGCACACGTGCCTCATCGGCTGGTACACGCCTGAACGAAATCCCCCGCATTGGAACGCAATACGACTTCGGGGGGTCTGCCCCGAAGTTGTCGTGAGTTTCGGAACTTTCAATAAAGCATGCCCACCGTGCTAACGTTGTGCAAACTACACTTTGGCGTCCGGCACGTCACACCATGAACGCCAGACCAAGAACAAAGTTGGCAAAATTCTCAGGAACCACCCATGCGCATCATCACCAACATCGAAGACCTGCGCGTGCTCGCGCAAAAACGTGTGCCACGCATGTTTTACGACTATGCCGATTCCGGCTCGTGGACCGAGGGCACCTACCGCGCCAACGAGTCGGATTTTCAGCGCATCAAGTTGCGACAGCGGGTGGCCGTCAACATGGAAAACCGCAGCACGCGCTCCACCATGATCGGCCAGGAAGTGGCCATGCCGGTGGCGATTGCGCCCACCGGCCTGACGGGCATGCAGCATGCTGATGGCGAGATTCACGGTGCGCGGGCGGCCAAGAAATTTGGCATTCCGTTCACGCTGTCCACCATGAGCATTTGCTCTTTGGAAGACGTGGCCGAGGCCACCGACCGGCACCCGTTCTGGTTTCAGCTTTATGTGATGAAAGACCGCGACTTTATCGAGCGCCTGATTGACCGCGCCAAAGCTGCCAATTGCTCGGCACTGGTCGTCACGCTGGATCTGCAGATCATTGGCCAGCGCCACAAGGATTTGAAGAATGCGTTGACTGCACCGCCACGCCTGACGATTCCCAACCTCATCAACCTTGCCACCAAACCGCGCTGGTGTCTGGGCATGCTGGGAACCCGCCGCTGGAACTTTGGCAACATTTCTGGCCACGTCAAAGGCATCGAAAACATGGGTAGCCTGTTGGAGTGGACCGGCAAACAGTTTGATCCGACGCTGAACTGGGCGGATGTCGAATGGATCAAAAAACGCTGGGGTGGCAAGATCATCCTCAAAGGCATTCAAGACCCGGAAGACGCCCGGCTGGCAGTCAACAGTGGCGCCGACGCGCTGATCGTCTCCAACCACGGGGGTCGCCAGCTTGATGGCGCGCAGTCATCCATTGGCGCCCTGCCCGCCATCGTCGATGCAGTGGGCAGCCAGATTGAAGTGCACATGGACGGCGGCATCCGCAGCGGGCAGGACGTGCTGAAAGCCCGTGCGCTGGGTGCAAAGGGCACCTACATTGGCCGCTCATTCCTGTACGGCCTGGGGGCCATGGGCGAGGCGGGTGTCACCAAAGCGCTGGAGATCATCCACAAAGAGCTGGACCTGACCATGGCGTTTTGCGGCCACACCAATATCAACACGGTGGACAAAGGCATTTTGCTGCCGGGGACGTTTTAGCGCATGCAACTCCCCGCCATGGCCACCTGGGCCTGGATACCCATCGTCATCTGGGCCGCGTTTGCCCAGACCATCCGCAATGCCGCACAGCGCACCCTGACCGCTGAAGTGGGCACCCTGCCCGCCACGCTGGTGCGCTTTCTCTATGGCCTGCCATTTGCGATGGCGTGGCTGTTGCTGGTGACACACACTTTGGGCGATGCCGTCGCCGCCCAGCCCTGGCCGCCGTTCAGCGCAAGATACTTCGCCTGGACCTGTGTGGGTGCCATCAGCCAGCTGGCCGCTACCGCATTGCTGCTGCTGGCCATGAAAGAGCGCAACTTCATCGTGGCGGTGGCGTACACAAAAACCGAGGTGTTGCAAGTTGCCCTGTTTGCCACGCTGTTTCTGCACGAGGTGCCCGGCTGGCTCACAGCCCTGGCGATGGTCACGGCAACAGCGGGGGTGATGCTGCTTGCCGTGCCCAAGACCCCTTTGCCCGGCAGCGCAGGCCAGGCAGCGCCCTGGATCAGCAAGGCGCTCTGGTATGGCGTGGGCTCGGGGGCCTGCTTTGCATTGGCCAATGTGGGTTTTCGCGGCGCATCGCTCACGCTGCCCGGCGTGTCGCCGTGGTTGATTGGGGCCTGGACCGTGGTGTGGGCGCAGGCGCTGCAAACGCTGCTGCTGGGCAGCTACCTTGCCGCGCGCCAGCCGGCATCGCTGTTGGCCATTGCACGCGCCTGGCGGCTGTCCACCGTGGCGGGCACCATGGGCGCGCTGGCGTCCATCGGCTGGTTCACCGCCACCGCCATGCACACCGTGACTGACGTGCGCACCCTGGGCCTGGTGGAGGTGCTGTTCGCCTACCTGGTGTCCAACCGCCTGTTCAAGGAAAAGCTGACACACAAAGAACTGACCGGCCTGGCGCTGGTGACTCTGGGCCTGGTGGTGGTCTGCGCGCAGTTGTAGGCACTTGAGCGCTTAACCATGCGCCGCATAGCCCACCTGGACATGGACGCTTTCTACGCGTCGGTTGAGTTGTTGCGCTATCCGCAGCTCAAGGGGCTGCCGGTGGTGATTGGCGGCGGACGGCGCGCCGAGGATGAAACCCTGCGCCAGACCTACGAAGGCCACACGCTGGCGGACATTCCCGTAGATTCTTTTCCGCGTCTCCTGGGCTACACCGGACGCGGCGTCATCACCACGGCCACCTACGCGGCGCGCCAGTTTGGCGTGGGCTCGGCGCTGGGCTTGATGAAGGCCGCCAAGCTGTGCCCGCAGGCGATTTTGCTGCCGGTGGATTTCAACGAATACCGCAAGTACTCGCGCCTGTTCAAAGACACCATTCTGGAAATCGCGCCCACCATGGAAGACCGTGGCGTGGACGAGGTCTACATCGACTTTTCAGACGCGCCCGGCGGTCAGCGTGAAGGCGGCCGGGTGCTGGCGCGCCTGATACAAAAGGCGATTTTCGATGCGACCGGCCTGACCTGCTCCGTCGGCGTGGCCCCCAACAAGCTGCTGGCAAAAATGGCCAGCGAATTCAACAAGCCCAAGGGCATCTCGATCATTTTTGAAGACGACCTGCAGGGCAAAATCTGGCCGCTGGCGTGCCGCAAGATCAACGGCATTGGCCCCAAGGCCGATGAGAAGCTCAAGTCCCATGGCATTGAGACCATCGGCGAGCTGGCGGCACGGGATCAGCAATGGCTGATGGACACTTTCGGCAAAAAGACCGGTGCCTGGATGCATGACACCGCCCATGGCCGTGATGATCGCCCGGTGGTCACCGAGAGCGAACCCGTCAGCATCAGCCGCGAGACCACGTTTGAGCGCGACCTCCACGCCGTGCGCGACAAGGCCGAGCTGGGGGCCGTGTTCACCCGGCTGTGCGGGCAGCTCGCCGCAGACCTGCAGCGCAAGGGCTATGTGGGCAAAACCATCGGCATCAAGCTGCGCTATGACAACTTCAAGACGGCCACGCGCGACCTGACGATTGACGCCTACACGGCAGACGCCAAGGCCATTCGCCACGCCGCCGGGCTGTGCCTGAAGCGCGTGCCGCTGGAACGGCGTTTGCGCCTGCTTGGGGTACGAATTGGGTCACTAGCCCTTGTGGATAATGCACAGCTAGCTATTAATTCAGAAGCTGATCAGGTCAAAACCGCGAACGAGCCCGACTTGTTTTAACACTTTGGCGTGCATTTGGGCTCGGTGACGGCCGCAGCGCAAATTGCGGTTGAAAAAGGCACTCTAAAGGCGTACCAAGCAAGCCCGTAGCCGCAGGGCAGCCACGCACGCCCGGCGCGTTCGCCAACCCTGTCTGCATGGCAACCATCCGCCCCCATCACCTCACCCGTTGCCAGAACCAGAATGTGGCAACCAGTACCAGCAGCACTGATCCGCCGCGCACCACCACGC
>JANMVO010000585.1:0-3001 GCA_031392805.1 Rhodoferax sp.
CCCGTGGAATACGTGGCCGAGCCCAAGTTCGATGGCCTTGCCATGAATCTGCGGTATACGCTGGGTGTGCTGGTTCAGGCCACCACGCGCGGCGATGGTGAGTTTGGGGAAGACGTAACGCAAAACATCCGCACCATTGGCCAGATTCCGCTGCGGTTGCCGCAGGACGTTCCGGCGGTGCTGGAAGTTCGCGGTGAGGTCTACATGCGCCGCGATGACTTTGAGGCCTTGAACGAGCGCCAGCGCGAGAAGATTGCCCAAGGCGTCAAAGGCGAAAAAACTTTCGTCAACCCGCGCAACGCTGCGGCGGGCGCGGTGCGCCAGCTCGACCCTGCGATTGCCGCGCAGCGCCCCTTGAGCTTCTTTGCCTACGGGCTCGGCGAAATCACGCCAGCAGGGCAGGGCGGGCCGGACTTCAAAACCCATTCGGAAATTCTGGAAACCCTGAAATCATGGGGTTTTCCGGTCTCAGCCCTTGTGGATATTGCACAAGGAGCTTCTGAATTAATAGCGTATCACCAGCACGTAGGGCAGCAGCGCGACAGCCTCGGGTTCGACATTGACGGCGTGGTCTACAAGGTCAACAGCATCGCGTTGCAACGGCAAATGGGCTTTGTGACCCGGGAGCCGCGATGGGCTGTGGCCCACAAATACCCGGCGCAGGAGCAGATGACTACCGTGTTGGGCATTGATGTGCAGGTCGGGCGCACCGGCAAGCTGACGCCCGTAGCCAAGCTGGCCCCTGTGTTTGTGGGCGGCGTGACGGTGACCAATGCCACTCTGCACAACGAAGACGAAGCGCGCCGCAAGGACGTGCGTGTGGGCGACACGGTGATCGTGCGACGCGCGGGCGACGTGATTCCTGAGGTGGTGAGTGTGGTGCTTCCCGCCAATGACTCCGAACCCGGCGAGGGCGCTAACGCCAGCCCAGGCCAGGGGCCTTCAAATACGCCATCCGCGCGCGGCCCCATCTTCACCATGCCCCGCCAATGCCCGGTCTGCGGCAGCGCAGCCTTGCGCGTAGAAGGCGAAGCCGATTACCGCTGCACGGGCGGCCTGTTTTGCAGCGCGCAACGCAAGCAGGCCATCCTGCACTTCGCCCAGCGCCGCGCGGTGGAAGTGGAAGGCCTGGGCGACAAGCTGGTGGAGCAGCTTGTCGATGCCAACGTCATCAAGACGCTGCCAGACTTGTACCGGCTGGGCCTGGCATCATTGGCGGCACTTGACCGAATGGCCGACAAGTCAGCCCAGAACATCGTGGATGCGCTGCAAAAATCGAAGCAAACCACGCTGCCAAGATTCCTGTTCGGCCTGGGCATCCGCCATGTAGGCGAAGCCACAGCCAAGGCGCTGGCCAACCACTTCGGCACGCTGGACAGCATCATGGACGCGACCGAGGCGCAACTGCTGGAGGTAGCCGACGTCGGCCCCATCGTGGTACTCAGCCTGCGCACATTTTTCGACCAGCCGCACAACCGTGAAGTGGTCGGGCAGCTCCGCGCTTGCGGCCTGACCTGGGAGGAGGGCGAGCCCGCAGCGGTGACGCCCAAACCGCTGGCAGGAAAAACCATCGTCATCACCGGCACTCTGCCCACGCTAAGCCGCGATGAAGCCAAAGACATGCTGGAAGCCGCCGGTGCCAAAGTGGCTGGCTCGGTCAGCAAAAAAACCAGCTATGTGGTGGCTGGCGCGGAGGCGGGGAGCAAGCTGGACAAGGCGCGTGAGCTGGGGGTCGCGGTGCTGGATGAAGCCGGTTTGAAGGCGCTGTTAAATGGCGCAAAATGACTGGGGAAGCGCGGATTTATTCATTGTGGATTCCCGGCGCTTGGGTTGGGATGGGCTGTAAGGCGCATTTGCCGCAAATGTCGGGAATATTTGCAAAAAAGCCAAGTCCGCAGACCGCCCAAGCCAAGTGATCACAGGCCGCAGGAATAAATCCGCGCTTCCCTGGCGTTGCGTGCCTACTCATGGTGGCCGATTTTGCTGCTTGTCACCTGTCAGGATTTTGACGACAATCCAATCATGTCCACCGCCGAAATACTTGAGTCTGCCCGCAAACTCCGCCCTGTGGAGCGGCTCAAACTGATCGATGCCTTGATGGACTCGCTCGATGAGCCGGATCCTGTGATTGAGGCGGCTTGGGCGCTTGAGGCGCAGGATCGTCTTGCGGCCTATCAGCGGGGAGAACTTCCAGCCGCACCTATCGAAGAGCTTTTTGCCAAACTGCGTGAACAATGAGGGTCAGTAGGCTGCCGCCAGTTGACGATGAGGTCATTGAAGCGCTGCATTACTACCGGGCTATCGAGGCGCGACTGGGTTTACGCCTTGTTCAGGAGTTTGAGGCGACCATCCAGCGTATCGTCCATTTTCCAAAGGGCTGGAAGTCAATTGGGTCTAATCTCAGGCAGTGCACGGTCAAAAGTTTTCCTTATGTCGTGGTTTACTCGGAAAGTGAGACAGAGATTGTGATCATCGCTTTTGCCAACACCCATCGCCGTCCAGATTACTGGCGAGATCGCGTTAAATCAACATGACCATCCGTGACATCCTCAAAATGGGCGACCCACGCCTGCTGCGCATTGCACCGCCGGTGACGCAATTCGACACTGATGCGCTGCACCTGCTGATCACCGACCTGCTCGACACCATGCGCTCGGCCAATGGCGCGGGGCTGGCGGCACCGCAGATTGGCGTCGATTTGCAATTGGTAATTTTTGGCAGCGATGCGCCCAACCCGCGCTACCCGGATGCGCCCGTCGTGCCACGCACCGTGCTGATCAACCCAGTCATCACGCCCTTGCCGCCGCTGGCATCGGGTAGGGGTGACGGTATCGATAGCGGCGGCATCACGCCTTTAGAAGAAGAGGACTGGGAGGGCTGCCTTTCCGTGCCCGGTCTGCGCGCCGTGGTGCCGCGCTGGTCCCGCATCCGCTACACCGGGTTCGATCAATATGGTGACCCGATTGACCGCACGGTAGAGGGCTTTCACGCTCGGGTGGTG
>JANMVO010000593.1:0-6303 GCA_031392805.1 Rhodoferax sp.
CGGTTGTTGCGGATGCCCATGGTGACTTTGTTGTCAAAGTCGATGCCGTCCACCTGCGCCAGAAAACCGTGCACAAAGTGCTGGCGCGACTGCTCGCCGTCACCCACGATGTCCAGCCCCGCGTCTTCCTGCGCCTTGATCCAGAGCAGGGTGGCGTCGGCTTTGGCCTGTTGCAACTCATCCCCCTGCGCCTTCCATTGCGGCCAGAGTTTTTGGGTTTCAGACAGCCAGGCGGGTTTTGGCAGACTGCCAGCGATAGAGGTTTCAAACATGGGGATTGAAGGTAAAAATTTAGTTGCTACTATGTTTATAGCTACTCATGCATAGTACACGAGGGCTACAGGCCTTTTTCATTGACAAATTCGGTGTTTTTCGGGGTTTTTGTGCCCTGGTTGCCTTGGAAGCCTATTTTGACCTCTTCGGCGTCTTTCACGAACCTCTTGCTTCAGCTTTCCTATTTCAGCTTCCTTTTTCAGCCTCCTGCAAGGCCCGCCACATCACCTTGCCACTGCCGCTCTTGGGCAGCACGTCAACAAACTGCACCACACGGGGCGCCTTGTACACCGCCATATTGTCACGGCACCAGTCAACGATCTCCTGCCCGGTCGTGCCTTTGTGCGTCGCACGCAGCACCACCACGGCCTTGACCGACTCACCCCGGTAGCTGTCTTTGGTGGCAATCACGCAGGCTTCCTGGATGGCGGGGTGGCGGAACATCAGCGCCTCCACCTCAGCCGGCCAAACCTTGAAACCTGAGGCGTTGATCATGCGTTTGAGCCGGTCGGTCATGAAAAAATAGCCGTCTTCATCGACCCGGCCCAGATCGCCAGAGCGGAAAAAACGCTTGTCCTCAAATTCGATGAAAGCATTGGCGGTTGCCTCGGGCTGTTTCCAGTAGCCCTGAAACACCTGCGGCCCATGAATGATGATTTCACCCGACTCGCCCATGGCCATTTCCCTGCAGGTTTCCGGATCGATCACGCGCGCATCGGTACTCATGAAGGGGATGCCCAGACATTGCTGCTTTGGCGCATCCGGCGGGTTGCTGTGCGACGGCGCGGCGGTCTCGGTCAGCCCATAGCCTTCAACGTAACGCAAGCCGTATTGCTCAAACAGCCGCTGCGCCACGGCCTGCGGCATGGCTGCACCGCCCCCGCCGATTTGCGTCAGGCTGGACAAATCAAATGTGCTGAAATTTGGGCTGGCCATCAGGTCAATCACCATCGTCGGGATGTTGGTCCACCCCGTCACCCGCCAGCGGGAAATCAGCCGCCCGGCGAGTTCGCGGTCCCAGCGCGGCATCATGATCAGAGCCGCCCCGCCCCGAATGCTGGCGTGCATCAGGCTGACCATGCCCGTGATGTGAAACATGGGCACCACGGCCAGCACTACGTTCTCGGCCGACCCGTTGCCCCACAGGCCACTGGCCACAGCGTTGTGCATGATGCTGGCGTGCGTGTGCATGCAACCCTTGGGCAAGCCGGTGGTGCCACTGGTGTAGGGAAGAATCGCCAGGTCGATGGGGCCGACCGTCAATTCAGGGGCCGCATTGCCAACGCTCAGCGCGGCCTCCCAGGCGTGAACCTGCCCGCCATGCAGCGTCGCCAGCGCATGGCGTGTCAGCAGCCACTCAGTCCACGCGGGCGGCGGCGCGTCGTCGCCCGATACATTGGCATCAAAGGCGTCGGTGAAATGCGTCACGATCAAATGCGCCAGGCGCTGCTCCGAGGGCAAGGCGTCGCTGGCGCGCACCCATTCGGACGCCAGGTCAGCCGTGGTGATGGCCACGTTTGCATCCGGGTCGACGATGTAATGCTTCAACTCTTCAGAGCGGTTCATCGGGTTGACCGGCACCACCACCGCATTGGCCCGCAAAATTGCGAAGTGCGCGATCACCAGTTGCGGGCAGTTTTGCATGCAAAGTACCACCCGGTCGCCTTTTTGCACCCCCAGCCCTTGCAAACAGGCCGCCAGCCGCTCTGCTTTTTGAAGCACCTCACGGTAGCTGAAGACTCGGCCAAAAAACACCAGGGCCGCCTTGTTGGGGTAACGCCGGGCGCTGGTTTCCAGGTTGTCCCACAGCGAGGTCTCGGGAACCGTGATGGCCTTGGGCAGGCGCCTGGGCCAGAACTTGTAATGGGCTTGCATTGAATCTCCTAGGGAAGCGCGGATTTATTCATGGTGTGATCACGGGCCGCGAGGCATAAATCCGCGCTTCCCTGCTGCCATGATCGTAACGTGCCGCGGGCGCGCGTGGCTGGACTTTGTGGCTTCATGCAAATTTCACCGTGAAGACCGGCGCAATCCCGGCTGCGCCTGCAATTGCACCAGCGCTATGATGCGCGTTTCGGTCACGTTCCAAGCGAATTGGAAGTATTTTTCTTCCCGGCCATTTTTAACTGGAGTTCTATTGATGACAATCAGACAAATCAAGCTTGCCGCTATCGTGGTGGCCACCCTGGGTGCCGTACTGGCGGCTCCCGCACATGCCGGCAAAACCCTGGACGCCATCAAGGCGCGCGGGCAAGTGGTCTGCGGCGTCAACACCGGTCTGGCCGGCTTTGCCGCCGCTGATTCTTCAGGCAAGTGGTCTGGGCTTGACGTCGACGTTTGCAAAGTTTTGGCTGCCACCGTATTGAGCGATCCTGAGAAGGTCAAATACGTGCCGCTGAACGCCCAGCAGCGCTTCACCGCCCTGCAATCCGGCGAAGTTGACGTGCTGGCCCGCAACACCACGTTCACGCTGACGCGCGATGCGTCGCTGGGCCTGAGCGCAACCGTCACCAATTACTACGACGGCCAGGGCTTCATGGTCACCGTCAAAAGCAAAATCAAGAGCCCCAAGCAGCTCAAGGGTCAAACCGTGTGCGTGCAGTCTGGCACCACCACGGAGAAAAACCTGACCGACTACTCCAAAGCCCACGGCCTGGGCATCAAACCGGTGGTGTTCGAAAAGCTGGAAGCCGCAGAAAACGCCTACTTCACCGGCCGCTGCATCGCCTACACCACCGACGCATCGGGTTTGTCCTCAACCCGCAGCAAAGTGGCCAAAGACCCCAAAGAACACATTATCCTGCCCGAGCTGATTTCCAAAGAACCGCTGGGCCCGATGGTGCGCCGCGGTGATGACGAATGGTTTGCCATCGTCAAATGGGTCATGTACGGCCTGCTGGAAGCCGAAGAGTATGGCGTGACCCAAGCCAACGTGGATCAGATGAAAAGCAGCACTGACCCGGTCGTGCAGCGCCTGCTGGGTGGCGGCAATGAAGACACCGGCAAATTGCTGGGCCTGGACAAAGACTGGCTGGCGCGCGCCATCAAGGCCACCGGCAACTACGGTGAAAGTTTTGAGCGCAACGTCGGCCCCAATTCGCCGCTGGGCCTGCCACGCGGCCTGAACAACCTGTGGAACAAGGGTGGCCTGATGTACGCTTATCCGGTGCGTTGATTGACCTGATCGCTGACTGGCCAGTTCGCTGACCTTCCACCGGTCTTCAACGTGAGCCCCAAGCTGCTGCCGGTACAACCCGCTTGTGCTGCCAGCAGCGTTTTTTTGTGGCTACGCCAGGTCACCATGCTGCATCACTGCGTTGCGTCATGCCGTTGATTAATGTCATTGTTCGAGTGCGCCATCCCATGACCCTGAAGTCTCCTCCAAAGAAGAAACGTTTTTCCTTTCGAAGCGCGGCATTCCGGGGATTGATCTATCAGGTGGTCGCCATCGGGCTGATTGTTGCCGTCGTCTGGTTTCTGGCGCACAACACGCTGTACAACATGAAAATCCGCGGCATCCAGAGCGGCTTTGATTTCATGACTGGCCCTGCCGGGTTTGACATTGGCGAAAGCCTGTTCCCATTTGACTCGGGGCAACCCTACTGGCAGGCTTTTTTGGTGGGGCTGTCCAACACTTTGCGGGTCGCGATTGTCGGCATTATTTTGACAACCTTGCTGGGCACCCTTTTGGGGATTGGCCGGTTTTCACGCAACGCCCTGGTGCGCGGCGTGTGCTATGCCTATGTCGAGTTTTTCCGCAACGTGCCGGTGCTGCTGCAATTGCTGATGTGGTACCTGTTTTTTACCGAGGCACTGCCTGCCACCGCAGACGCGTGGAAAGTCGGGCCTGTTTTTCTGAGCAAAGGCGGCTTGAGCTTTCCGATTCCGGTGTGGGCCACCGGCCATTTAGGGGCCTTGATTGGCCTGGTTGCCGGTATCGTGGTGGCTGTGCTTTATCGCAAGTGGGCCTACCGCCAGTTTGAGACCACGGGCAGGCTCAAAAGCATGTTCTGGGTTCCCGTGCTGCTTTGTCTGGCGGGTACGTTGCTGGGCTGGCTGGCCGGCGGCGCACCCACGGCTTTTGATTCACCCAGAAAGGGCGAGTTTGCGATTGAAAACGGCGGCTCGTTGACGCCGGAGTTTCTCGCGGTGCTGCTGGGTTTGACCATCTACACCGCAGCCTTCGTCGCCGAAGTGGTGCGCTCCGGCATTCAATCGGTCGCGCTCGGGCAGGGCGAGGCCGCAGCGGCGCTTGGCTTGAATCCAGGGCAGTCGATGCGCCTCGTCATGTTGCCCCAGGCCTTGCGGGTCATCATCCCGCCCCTGACGAACCAGTTTCTGAACCTGACCAAAAACTCCTCGCTGGCAGTGGCGATAGGCTACCCGGATGTGGTCTCGATTGCGAACACGGCGCTGAACCAGACCGGGCGCGCCGTCGAGTGCATTGCCGTCGTCATGCTGGTGTACCTGACGACCTCATTGACCACCTCATTGCTGATGAACTGGTACAACACCCGCTCCGCGATCAAAGAGCGATAACTCAAACATTGAAAGCGAAACACCTGAAGTGTCAAATTGATAGCGACACGTTGATAGCGACACATCGATTGCGACACGTTGATACAGGCTCCCTCCATGACTGCAAAAACATTCCTGCCCATTGCACCGCGCCCGGCACCGGTTCGAACCGACGGCGTCGTTGCCTGGATGCGCATCAACCTGTTTCGCGATTGGGCAACTGCCCTGTTGACCGTCCTGATTGGTGGTGGCCTTCTCTACCTGATTCCCCAATTTTTGAGCTGGGCGGTTTTTCGGGCCTCCTGGGCTCCCAACTTCAATGCCTGCCGGGTCGAGGGCGTGGGTGCCTGCTGGGGCGTTGTGGCGGAAAAATACCGCATCATCCTGTTCGGTCGTTACCCGTTCGACCAGCAATGGCGCCCGCTGGTGGCAACGCTTTTGATGCTGAGCCTGCTGCTGGCCAGTTGCACCCGTGCGTTCTGGCGGCCCTGGCTGGCGATACTGTGGGCGCTTGTCCTGTCTTTGTTTTTCGCATTGATGTATGGCAGCGTGCTGGGGTTGGCCAAGGTTGAGACAGATCGCTGGGGCGGCCTGCCGCTGACCATTCTGCTGGCCTCGCTGTCGGTGGCGATGGCCTTCCCGATTGCCCTGGTGGTGGCGCTGGGACGCCGCTCCAGCCTGCCCGCCATTCGCACCTTCTGCACCCTCTACGTTGAATTGATTCGAGGTGTACCACTGATCTCGGTGCTGTTCATGGCGTCATTCATGTTCCCGCTGTTCATGCCGCAGGGTTTCACCATTGACGTGCTGATTCGCGTGCTGGCGGGCATCACGCTGTTTGCGGCAGCCTACATGGCAGAGGTAATTCGTGGCGGCTTGCAGGCCATCCCGAAAGGGCAGCTTGAAGCGGCTGCCACGCTGGGCCTGTCGTACTGGCAAACCCAGCGCAAGATTGTTTTGCCGCAGGCGCTGGCGATCGTGGTGCCCAGCATCATGAACGGCTTCATCTCGACCTTCAAAGACACGTCGCTGGTGACCATAGTGAGTTTGTACGAACTCACGGGTGCCCTGTCTCTGGCCCTGAATTCAGACTCCGACTGGCGACCCTTCAAGATTGAAGGCTATCTGTTCATTGCGCTGATTTATTTCACCTTCTGTTTTTCCATGTCGCGCTACAGCATCTGGGTCGAGAAACAGGTCAACAAAGGCAAACAGCGCTGAGAGGGCGTGGCGGTCTCTGCCCGGCTCTTACCGGCTCTTACCGGCTCTTAGCGCCATCACGTTAACCAACGCGCATCACATCATGCCAGAACACATCATCAAATTCGACAAGCTCAACAAGTGGTACGGCAACAGCTTTCACGTGCTGCGCGATATTGACCTCGACGTCAAGCCCGGCGAGCGCATTGTGATTTGCGGGCCCTCGGGCTCGGGCAAATCAACGCTGATCCGCTGCATCAACCGGCTGGAAGAACACCAGGAGGGGCATCTGTTTGTCGATGGCGTTGAAGT
>JANMVO010000592.1:0-3363 GCA_031392805.1 Rhodoferax sp.
CTGGATGCCGGCGGCCCGGGTGAACATCTCCATCGCGATGTGCTGGACCGATCCATTTCCCCCGGTCGCATAGGTGAGCTCGCCCGGATTCTTTTTCGCCAGCGCGATCACGTCCTTCGTCGTGCGCGCCGGGAATGCCGGATTCGCGACCAGCATGAAGGGGTACCTGACGGCCATCGCCACCGGGGCCAAATCCTTGTCCGGCTGGTAGGCCATCTTGTCGTGCATGTGGGGCGTGAACACGGTTTCGGCCATCGCGGCCATGAGAAGGGTGTGCCCGTCCGGCGCCGACTTCGCGACATGGTTGGCGCCGATCGTCCCCGAGGCCCCCACCCGGTTCTCGACGGTCACCGGCTGGCCCAGGCGTTTGCTCAGTTCACCGGCGAGCAGCCGCGCCATCTGGTCCGCAACACCGCCGGCGGGATAGGCTGCAATGATCGTGATCGGCTTTTGCGGGAAAACCTGCGCAAGCGCGGTGGAGGGGATAGCCACGGCCACGGCCGCAGTAGCCAGCGCAAGCGCCATGCGAAGCGGGATATTGCTCATCTGTTGTCTCCCTGAGGCAGGTTGGCCGACATCGGCTGCTTTGGTTTCGCGTGCTCGCACAGGCGCGAACGGTGGGTTCCCTGCACCTGCCACTTGAGCCGTGTCACCACCAGCGACACGCGTAGCCGCGCATATCGCGGATCGGTCCAGAGATTGTGCGTCTCGCCAGGGTCGTGCTTGCAGATTTTACTGCTCGCCGTTATCCAGGACGGGGTAATCAACCGGATAGGCATGCTTCCTTCTTGCGAAGAATGCCGAGTCGTTGATGGAGCCGTCTGGAGACACTTTTTCGTATGCAGGGCGCGGGTTTTGATGGTGCGCCGCAGTGCGATACGTCGGCTCATGTAGTTGAATTTCCTATCCGTGGCCGGTATCACTGCATTGGCGAAGCGCGCGGTGAATTAGTCCTCCTGCTGTGATTTCGAATGACCAGCCATCAGCCGCTGGCCCGAGTAGCGCGCGGCCGCGCGCTGGGGTGAGAATGAGCGCTCCTTGCGCTTCAGGAGCTGCTCATGAGGTTGCACGTTATTTCAGGACGCTGCTTGCTTCGGCGTTGGTGACGTACCGCTGCACATCGGCTGGCAGCAGCAACCTGTCCGCCGCGAGCTTGTTCGCGGCAGCGGTGACCGCGTTGACGTAAGCGGCATGGCCGGCGTATCGCTCGGCTAGCGAAAGTCTCGGATCAGCGGCCGCGTCGCGCTGCGCCCTGGTCGCCTTGAAGGGAATGATCTGTCCGAAGTGTTCGCAGCCGTCCGGGCCGCCAAAAGCCGCCGCTCGATGCGCCCATCCCGTGATGGTGGCCACCGGCGCAGCAACTGCCGGCAGCCGGATTCCGGCGACTTCATTCCCGTCGGCATCGACTTTTGGCACGAACGAGGGGTAGACACTGCCAGTTGCGAGCGGCGGATTGATGTCGAGAATCCCCTTGTTGAACCCGGGCCCGAAGTTGAACAAGTGACGACTGGTGGCCAGACCCGTGTACAAGACCCCTGGGATGGTTGGCCAGCCCAGAGAGCTTTGCGGGACTTGGCCCAGCAGGCCCGTGGAATTTCCGGGGGAACTGATGAACACGGCCGTCCCATCGGAAACTTTCGGAATCCGGCTGTCTGGCGGTGCGATGCCATCGACCCACTGGTCCATCGCCACGAACAGCGCCCGCAGCGCCGGATTCGGATCGGTCGGGTTTCTCGGTTGCTGGCACACACCGGGCGAGTTTGGCGGAGCGCCGGCGACGGTGTGCTCGACACCCGACAGCAGATAAAACCTGACGTTGTCCGGATCCTTCAAGTCATTGCCGTGGAGATCGGTGTGGATCAGCGAGCCGGCCTTGACCCAGTACTCATTGGACGAGTTGATGGCCATGATTTTGGGACAGGTGTTGGTCTGGCTGCAACGGGCGTTGCGGCCATCGGTCTTGCCGGTCAACGGATCGCTCAGCGTGGCATAGGCGAACGGGAAGGTCCCTTCCGGGTAAAGATGGTTTTGCCGGTTGCGTTCGGTCCGCGCGGGTTGCGCGAAACGGAAGTTCAAGGCTTCTCCCGTCCCCGCCGCAATCCAGTTCACCACGCCATCGAAAACCCTGCGCCGGTTCAGATCTTCATTGAAACCCAGCCACACGAAATCGTTCAGGTAGCGCCCGGGTTGTGAAACGGCGAACGCTAGGACGCGCTTGATGTCGCCAGCCAGCGGATTGCGGTTGTTCGAACGGTCCACCGCGTCATTGCGCAGGAACGAGACAAAGTCGCGAGTCGCCGCGAATCCCGCTCCCGCCAGGACCGGATCCTTCGCGTTGTATGACAGCTCATAGATGGCGCTCTGCCTGAATGGCGTCCCCGCGGGCAGCAGCCGGATGGAGGTGTCGCTGGCAAACTCCCAACCTGCGTCCGGAACCACGACCGGCACATCGTTCAGGCGGCTGCGCAGGGTCAGTTTGGCTTTGAAAGTCTCGCGACTGACGGCAGGGTATGAAAGTGGGTAGGACAGCGATGTCGCGTTGTCGAACACGATGTATTCGTAGGCTGGCCCCGTGATCGACGAGCCGTCCGGGTTCTTCACCGTGGGCAGGGAGATGTTCAGGTTGTCGTTGCCAGCGGGGGCAGAAGGGTCCCAGCCATTCCAGGCCATGGTGTAGCCCTGGTTCATCAGGAAGCCGGCGCCGGCGTCATCCGCCGTGGTCGGATTGTTGCCGTCGGCGGACTGGTTGAAGGCGCCGAACAACTTGTTGCCCCGGTTGTTGACTTCCACGAACAGCTGGTGATTTCCCTTGGCGAGGTCGATGGGCTTGAGGATATAGATGTCGGTTGAATATTCGACATTGCCGCGCAGATTGCGAGGCGCCAGCCGGATGTCGGTGATGATGGCGTTGCGCGGATCATCGGGATTCAGCTCGCCAAAGGCCTTGCCGCGCAGTTTTTCGTAAGCACCTGCCGCGCCGAACACCCTGCCCCCGAAGGTGGGCGACTCCACCGACGTGATCTCGATGCGGGTAATGCCTCCCGCATTTTTCTGTTTCGCTTCGGGGGAGACGCCGCAAGCTGCCAGCACGGCGGCACACAGGGCCGCGCCGAGAACGACCCTCACCGCTCTTGCGTAAAACCCAGTCATTGCCTGCATGTAGTTTCCTTTCGTCTTGAA
Organism: Rhodoferax sp.; assembly: GCA_031392805.1. GTDB lineage: Bacteria > Pseudomonadota > Gammaproteobacteria > Burkholderiales > Burkholderiaceae_C > JANYCG01. The sequence continues at coordinate 3,181 of JANMVO010000592.1, forward strand.
AATTTTCCTGAATTCTCTGGCCCCGTCAGCGGCGTGTCACGGATAGGAAATTCAACCGCTTGGTGTCAAGTATGGCACGGGCTTGGGGCATCCGAGCAACCTTGACCTGTGCAATTTGAGCGGTCGCAGCCGCTGAATGGCGAGAGCGCTGGCCGCAAGTCGGCTGGCGGCCTGTCACACACG
>JANMVO010000603.1:0-4484 GCA_031392805.1 Rhodoferax sp.
CACCGCAGCCCGCTGCTATTGCGCTGCATGGAGGACTACCTGGCGGGCCAGCGCCTGCCGCTGTCGCTGCTGTTCACTGATCCGTCCGTTAACTACAATATTAGTAGCTAAGTATGTATTTACTATAATGGCTATATGCACATTTTAACCTCTAAATCGATAAAATGATGTCTGCATGGCCCCCCGGCAGTTGAAATCGCTGGTGCAAAAAGAAACCGTGCCCTGGAGGGGTGCTGTGGCGGCAGCAAAAATCAAAGCAAAATGATGGGTTTAACCTGAACGGCACTGTGATGAACCTGCAAGACTGGATTGGCCGCAGCGAGACGGTCGAAGACATCGCCACCGCAACACCCTATGCTGCTTTGGCAGCCACGCTGGATTGGCCCCAAACCGACGCCCCAAAGCGGCCCGCGCCGGGCACGCTATTGCCCTGCCTGTGGCACTGGCTGTATTTTTTGCCGATCACCCGGCGGTCTGAAATTGGCGAAGACGGCCACGCCAAACGCGGCGGCTTCATGCCGCCCGTGCCGCTGCCCCGGCGCATGTGGGCCGGCAGTGACTTTGAATTCCACGAGCCATTGCTGATTGGTGATGCCCTGGCGCGCACCTCAACCATCCTGGATGTGAGAGAAAAGTCTGGCCGCACCGGCAGCCTGATTTTTGTGAAGGTTCGCCACGAAGTCCGTCGCAATGGCGCGCAGACCGTGGCGCTTACCGAGCACCACAACATTGTCTACCGCGCGGCAGCTTCACCCGATGACGTCACCCCGGCGCCGCAGGCTGCGCCCCCGCAATGGGCGTGGGAGCGGCTGAATTGCGCCAGTAGGGGTGCGCTGCGGCTCATGCGTAGGTGATCCATGGCGCATGATGCGCTTCGTCCAGATGCGGCAGTGTGTTGTAGCTCACCAGCGTATGGCGCTTGGGATTGAACGAGAACTCGGTGACTGAGCTGTTGCGAATGCGCAGGTTCAGCTCAATCGTGGTTTCGGGCGTGGTGCCCAGAATATGGCCCACCGCAGTCGATATTGGCCCGCCGCTGGAGACGATCAGCACATTGCCACTGCCAGCGCCATGCAACTGGCTGCGTACATGGTCCAGGGCACTGGTCACCCCCAGCAAAAACTCGGGGTAGGTCGGCATGCCTTTGGGGCTGACGACACCGTTCATCCATTGCGTCAGGCCATCGCGCAGCAGGCGAAAATGGCGGCGGTACAGCTCGGGTGTGTCGGGCTTTTCCAGTCTCTGAGGATGGATCGCGGCGATGACTGCCTGGCTGTCGTATTCGTTGAGTCCGGGCCACTGCCGGGCCTCCAGGTTGAAGCCAGCGCCCTTGCAAATCCCGGCGTAAGTTTGCGCATGCCGATTCAGCGTGCCAACCAGCACCGCATCAAACTTCAAGCCTTTGTTGCGCCAGTATTCTCCCAGGCGCACGCTCTGCTTGATGCCTAGCTCGCTCAGGTTATCGTAATCTTCTGCCCCAAAAGAGGCTTGGCCGTGGCGTACTAAATAGAGGGTTCCCATGGCGTGAATTTGAACAAATCTGCGCCGGAGTCAGAGTCACGAAAGCGACGGAAGCCGCAAATATTGATGCTGGTCGTCCCACTGCGTCTGGCGGCGCAAAAAGCCAATACGCACCCATGGATTACAACAACGGGGCAGAAATTGGCTTGCGGCCCGCGTGCCCGTCGCAAAAAATAAGGACTTGACTTCTATTTAACGATAGTGTTAAATAAAGGCCATGCACCTCCAGACCGACGATCCTGTCAGCGCCGCCTTCTCGGCTTTGGCTGACCCAACCAGGCGCGCCATCCTGGCCCGGCTGGCGCTGGGTGAGACCAGCGTGGGCGATTTGATCCAGCCGTTTGCCATCTCCGGCCCGGCCATTTCGCGCCATCTGCGCGTGCTGGAAAACGCCCGCCTGATCGAGCGCAAGGTTGACGCGCAATGGCGTATATGCCGGCTCAACCCACCGGGGCTGCGTGTGGCCAGCGACTGGTTGTCGCAATACCGCGAGTTCTGGGAAAACAGCCTGGACCGCATGGTTGAAGTGCTTGAACTGGGCGAGGGGCAGTGCCCTGCGCCGACTCAAAACGCCCTCACATCGGGCCGAAAACCCGCCTCGGTGCAGCGTGGTGCCCAGACCCGAAAGTCAACGCGGCCCTTCCCCCTGACAAAAGGAAATCACCATGAATGCCCCTGAACGATTCACACTGACCATGAAGCGTTTTATCCGCGCACCGCGCGACAAAGTGTTTGATGCATTCACCACCCAGGCCGGCCTGGCCGCCTGGATGGGTCCGCGCGGCATGAGCTTGCGCAATGTCACAGCCGATCCGCAGGTGGGCGGTGCCTGGCGGGTGGAGATGCAGGCACGTGACGGCAGCATGTTCATCGTCGGTGGCCAGTTCAAACAGTTGCAGCGCCCATCACGGGCGGTCTACACCTGGCAATGGGAAGGCGACGCAAGCCCCATGCCGCATGTCGTGACACTGGTGGAAGTGACCTTGACCGAAAAAGACGGCGGCACCGAGTTGCTGATGGAACACAGTGGCTTCCCGGTGGCTGCAGCGCGCGATGGCCATAACCAGGGCTGGATTTCCACCCTCAACCGCCTCAATGACTATCTGGATTCGCAGGGCATGGCGGCTACCCTTACCTTGCTGGGCGACCCGCGAAGCAGCTACACCCGCACTGTGCGAATGGCGCTGGCCGAGAAGAACGTGGCTTACACGCTGCAATCCTGCCCCCCGCATTCGCCTGACATTTTGGCGGTGCATCCGTTTGGGCGAATTCCGGCGCTGCGTGATGGCGGGGTCGACATCTGGGAGACCGCGGCCATCCTGAATTATCTGGATGAATGTTTTGACTCGGGTGTGAGCCTGCGCCCCGACAGCATCATGGGTCGAACCCGTTGTGCCCAGTGGATCAGCGCCGTCAACAGCTATCTGTACGACACCATGATCCGGCGCTATTTGCTGCAAATCCTGTTCCCAAGAGGGGACACAGGCAAGCCGGATCGAAGCGTGATTGAAACGGCGCTTGCCGAAATGCCGGCGCAGCTGGCGGCGCTGGACATGGCCTACGGCAGCCATGACTATATTGCCGGAGCCAGCCTGTCTGCGGCAGACTTGTTTGTGGCGCCGGTCTTGGCTGGCTTGCAGTCCATGCCCGAAGGTGGCCAGTTGATAGCCAACTACCCCAACGTCTTGCGGTCCCAAAACGTGATTCGCGAGCGTCCCAGTTTCACCAGCACCAGTCCCCCCACCAGTCCCAGCTAGCGCGTTGCATCAGTGACGCAAATTTATCAACCCCAAGGAGAAATCGAAATGAGTTATTTGCCCGGAAAATTTGTCTGGTTCGAACACGTGTCCAAGGACGCGGCAAAAGCCAAAGCTTTTTACAGCGCCCTGTTTGGCTGGGGCGTGAATGCCGTGCCCATGGGCGAGCAGTCTTACGACATGATCATGCTTGGCGCCCAGGGCATTGGCGGCTTTCGCACCGCCGAGCCCGGCATGCCCAGCCATTGGGGCTCGTATTTGTCAGTGCCTGATGTAGACACCAGTTTTGCCAAAGCCACCGCGACCGGTGCCAAGGCCCTGATGCCACCTATGGACTTGGGGCCTTTCGGACGGGCCGCCGCCATCGCTGATCCAACAGGTGCCGTCTTTTGCCTGTGGAAAGGCGCCCAGGGAGATCAGCCCGATGTTGATAAAGCCCCGACCGGCGGCTGGATGTGGAATGAGTTGCACACCACAGATGCCAAAGCGGCCGTGGCGTTTTATGAAAAAGCATTGGGCTTCAGCCATGAGGCGATGGACATGGGGCCAGCCGGCACCTATTACGTGCTCAAGGATGCCGCTGGCAACCGCCGTGCAGGCGTGATGCAACAGCAACCGGGGTTGGCCATGCCGTCCAACTGGCTGCCCTATGTGTCCGTTGCCGATTGCGATGCGTCTGCCGCCAAAGCCACGAAGCTGGGAGCCATGTCACTTGCCATGCCACCCACCGACATCCCCAACATTGGCCGTTTCGCCGTGGTGATTGACCCGGTCGGCGCAGCCATTGCGATCATGAAGCCGGTTGAGGTGATGAAGATGGGTTGAAGCCAGCCCGGGCGCAAGACGAGAGCAATACAGATGCGGTGCGCAGATGGTGCCGCTTCAAGCATCAAAACACTGGATTCCAGGATTTAAGGGATCAAATATGCCTATAGCCCTTGTCCAGTATACATACATAGCTACTAATAAAATAGCATTAGGCGATTCACATGCCATTGTCTTTAAACAGCAGATTCAGTGCCTTGCCCGAAGCCGCATCCGCAAACCCGTCAAACTTGCCGTGCGCTGCCAGCATCTGGGCCGAGCACATGAAGCCGCCCCACGCCGAGCGCGCCAGGGCACCGCCGACGCTGATGCGCCGCACGCCTAATGCTGCAATGTCGGCTACCGTGAGCGGGCTGGTGGAGCCAACCAGCAGGTTGAAGG
>JANMVO010000607.1:0-1566 GCA_031392805.1 Rhodoferax sp.
TGGTACTCCGGCACCAACAAGATCATGGAGCAGGTCTACATCGGCAAGGACCACGCTCTGAACCCCGAGAAGTACTTCATCATCGTCATCAATCAAATTGGCAATGGCTTGTCGAGCTCGCCACACAACACGGCATTTCCAGGTGGCATGGCCAATTTTCCCAAGGTGCGCATCGGTGACGACGTGCGCGCGCAGCACAAACTGCTGACTGAGAAGTTCGGCATCAAGAGTCTGGCGCTGGTGGTGGGCGGCTCCATGGGTGCACAGCAGACCTATGAGTGGGCGGTGCGCTACCCCGACATGGTCAAGCGCGCCGCAGCCATCGCTGGCACCGCCAAAAACACCATGCATGACTTTTTGTTCACCGAGACGCTGATGGACGCCATCACCTCCGACCCCGGCTGGGGCGGTGGCTGGTATCACTCTACCGCAGACGTGCGCGACGGCCTGCGCCGCCACGCCAAGATGTGGGCGGTGATGGGCTGGAGCACCGAGTTCTTCAGGCAGGAGCGTCCCAAGGCCATCGGCTTCTCGTCGCTGGAGGACTTCATCACCAACTTCATGAATGGCTACTTCGGCGTGATGGATCCCAACGACCTGCTGTGCATGGCCTGGAAATGGCAGCGCGGCGATGTCAGCCGCCTCACCGGCGGCAACCTCAAGGAAGCGTTGGGTCGCATCCGCGCGAAGGTCTTCGTGATGCCGATCTCAAGCGACATGTTCTTCCCGCCAAGTGATTGCGAGCCCGAGCAGAAGCTGATCCCCAAGAGCGAATTCCGCCCGATCAACAGCATTGATGGCCACCTGACCCTGTTCGGCGCAGATCCTGCTGCGATTGCGCAAATCGACACGCATCTGAAAGAGCTGCTGGCGTTGGCGGCGTAGCATTGGCCGGGCGGGCTGCTTGAGGCGCGCGCGCCACAATGCAGCCATGTGCACCAACTACACCCCCACGGCGCGCGTCCGGCTGCTGGCCGCACGGCTCGGGCTGGCGCATTTGCCCGAGGATGCGTGGCCGCCGGAGGTGTTTCCGGGGTATGAAGCGCCCATCGTGGTGCGCGGCGACGGACTGGGCAACGCTCGCGGACATGGCCATAGCGACAGCGCGCCGCGCTGCCTGCTGGCCCGCTTCGGCCTGGTGCCGCGCTGGAGCAAAGACGCCGCGCAGGCCAAAGACATGGCGCGGCGCACCTACAACGCCCGCAGTGAAACCGCAGCCGCCAAGCCCAGCTACCGGGGCCCCTGGCAGGCCCGGCAATGGGCGCTGGTGCCCATGGAGAACTTCTTTGAGCCGTGTTGGGTGGATGCCCCCGCGCATGGCATGCGCGCTGTGCGCTGGCGCATTGCCCGCGCCGATGCGCAAGCTTTTGCCGTGGCGGGCCTGTGGGAGCGATGGGCCGACCCCGCTGGTGGTGATGCCATCACAAGCTTCACGCTGCTCACCACGAATGCCGACGGTCACCCGCTGTTGGGCCGAATGCACCGCCCCGGTGACGAAAAGCGCGCGCCGGTCATCGTTCCACCCGACCGCTATGAAGAATGGCTGAATGCCACGCCTGAAGGCGC
>JANMVO010000643.1:0-3646 GCA_031392805.1 Rhodoferax sp.
GGACGGCGCCGCCGATAACCCGCTGAGAACCGGTAGCGGCTGCGCCCAAAAGCCCGGAGTCAGCGCGTAGTTGCTGCCATACTGGATGCCGCCAAAATACACATTGCGCCCCAGCGTGCCCGCACGGGTGGCGCTGTCGCCGAGTCGCAACGTGTGGTTATGTTCCGGAAAATCTTTGGTAAAGGTGGTTTCCAGCCGCCGCCATTGGCGCGGTGTGCCCGATGTCGGGCTGTCGCTGAGGTTGCGGCCCGCCACGCTGCTGGTCAAAACACCCACGCCGTTGGAAATGCCCAGTTCGCCCAGCAGGCCCAAGTCTCTGCTGCTTGGCGCATTGCTTTGCGTCGCAGTGGCGTAATTTAAGTCGTAGTTAAAAAAAACGCTGGGCAGCACCGGGCTGAGTGGCGGCCTTTTGCCCAGCTCACTGGTCAATCGGGTGGCCGGGAAACTGTCGGGAGCAAAGCCAATATCAAGCGACTGGTTTGCATCGTCCCGCTTAACCCTAAAGCCCGGCACGGCAGACAGCGGCCAATACGGCTCGCCCTGGAAAACCAGCGCTTGCGCATCGGGGCGCAGTGGTACGCGCCACTCATCAAACGCGTTGCGCGGGGCATAGAGCATGCCTTCACGCTCAACAAATAGCCAAGTGCCGCTTTTTACGCCATTCACCACGGCCTCCAGAGGCACGGCGCGCGCAGCGGCGGGCGGGCTTGTGCCAATGGTTTGGCCTGCGGCCATGCCAGCCCACAGGCTGACAAACAGCACAGCGGCGCGCGAGTGCTGTAGCGCAGGCATGCTGCCTATTCCGCCACGGTCACGTCAAAGCTGCGTAGGGTTGCGTCGTCGAGCGTCGCTGTGAGCTTGGCCTTGCCCGCTGGGATGCGATCCGTGTGTTTGATTTCAAAACTGCGCTTGATACCCGGCAAAATGTAGCCACCCGAGTCCAGGCTGCCGAGGGGTTGACCCAGCGCCCCGGTCAAGGCAAATTGGCGTGGCAGCACAAAAGCATTGCCAGTATTTTCGCAATTTGCCTTGACAGTCGTGGCCGTTACGCGCTGCACATCGCAAGCCAGCTGGTGCCTCGCGGCGGGCGGCGTGATGAAGATGGGGATGGAAAAAGCCAGCGCGACCTGTACCTGCACACCTTCTATGGGTGGCCTGGCTTCCACAATTTCGCGCACGATGACACGGTAGGTCAATTGCTGCGTGGTGGGCGGCGGACGCAGCGTGGCCAAGCGAACCACCTGGCGTGACTTGGGCGACACTTTGAAGATAGGGGGGGATAAAAACACATCCTCAGTCAGCGCCAGGTCTTCTTCACCGCCGGGTTTTTGCTTCCACAGGTACACATCGGCTTGCATCACCAGCTCTTCGTCGCCATCGTTGGTCACGGTGACTGCAACCGCCCGGCTTTTGGGCTCCAGGTGAATACGAACAGGGGACACCGAAAATACGCCCGCCCAAGCCGCAGAGCACAGCAGGCTTGCACACAGCAGGCATGTCAATCGTGCAGCCAGGCGCTGGTGCCGGGAGATGAGTTGCAGCGTGCTTTTCATTGACGTGACTGGAAGACTCATGCAGGGGCAATAGCAAAGAAACTACGGGTGGACACGCATGACGCATCCACCCGCGTGGCGAAGCACCGTCAACTGGACAAATGGCCTCAATCTTTGCGCTGCAGCCACATGGATTAGAACGTTACTATCAGCGCGCGCACTTGAGTGGTTGGTCCACAAGAGGCAGTAGCACAGGTTCCCGCTTGATCAGCTGGCATCGAGCCGGTGATAGTGTAACCACGTATATCTCCTGTTCCAATGGTTGTGCTGCTTGCAGGCGTGCCAGCAACCGAAAGTACGGGTGTGTTGGTCAGAGTGTACTGAAGGCCTTGGATCACGCCAACACCTGCTGCTGTGCTGTCAGGTGCAAGCACCACATCAAAAGCCGTTGAAATGGGTGCATAGCCACGCGTGCAACGGAAGTTGAGCGTTGCACTGGTTGTTTGAGGCAGCGCAGCTACCTGAAAGGCAGTATAGGTGCCGAATGCGACCGTTTGCGTCCCATTGTTGGTCACTTGGCACTGCGAAGTCAAAGTAACAGTGACATTGAAGTTGTTGGTGGTGGTTGCTGCCTGTAGCACGGACGTAACGGACGCCAAAATGAGCGCTGAAGCCAAAGCTTTAAAAACTAATTTACGCATGATGAACCTTGAAATGTAGTTGGAGCGGGTTAGCGCCCGAATAAATGACCTGTCAACCGGTGACTGGAATATAGTGAAAGAGTGGCTATTCAGGGAATTTGTGACGGTAAAAAACAACACATGAATGCCTGTCTGCGTTAATTTGTGTGCTTTTTGTGACAAATTGCACGACAGTAGAACGACCCGAGTGCCTACGGATAGACGGCCAACGTGCAAGGCCGCTACGAATTCCCGGCAGCAGCGGTCGGCGAGCATTTGTTTGAGGTGTCACCCGACCACCTGCCGCTGTCGTGGCGCCCCGGGTTGCTCGACCCGGTCAAGATCAGGCTGTACATGCGCCAACTCACGACGCAGCATTTTGCAGTGCAGCGGGACTGCTCAGCCGTGTTGACTGCGTGACACCTGTGGGCGGACCCAGCGGTTAACGTGAAAGAGACTGGATGCGCCGGCGTGCTTCGCTTGTGGGCATGACAGACAGGGTCGTGGCCTCAAGCGGCCCGCGCCCTGGCCCGCACAGCGTTACCACTCGGCGCCGGATGCAAATCGGAAATGCGACCCGCTTTGGCCACTTGACCCGGCACCTCATGCCCGACGATGTGCGGCATCTCGCGCGCCACCGCCAGCAGTTTGTCCAGGTCCATTCCCGTGTCAAACCCCATGGCATCCAGCATGTGGATGGCATCTTCGCTGCTGATGTTGCCACTGGCACCCGGCGCATACGGGCAGCCGCCCAGCCCGCCCAGCGAGCCATCAAAGCGCGCGATGCCGCCTTGAACGCCAGCCAGTACATTGGCCAGGCCCATGCCGCGCGTGTTGTGAAAGTGCAGCGTGAGTTGCAGCGCCGGGTGGGTTTTTGCCAAGCTCTGTTGCAAGGCGTCAACCATGCGGCTCACCTGCGCCGGGTGCGCCATGCCGGTGGTGTCGCACAGCGTGATGCCGCGCACGCCCAGATCCGTAAAACGGCTGGCCAGCTTCAAGACATCGGCCTGAGCCACGTCACCCTCCATTGGGCAGCCAAAACTGCAGGACAGCGAGACATTGACGGGGGTGCGGCCCGCCACCTGCCGGATCACGTCCGACAGCGCCGCAAAGCTGCTGGCCATGGGCATGCGCAGGTTGGCCAGGTTGTGCGTCTCGGAGGCGGACATGACCAGATTCAGCTCATCGGCGCACGCTTCCAGGGCGCGCTCTGCGCCGCGCAGGTTGGGCACCAGCACGGTGTACTCCACGCCTGGCACGCGGCGGATGCGGCCCATCACCTCATCCGCGTCACGCAGCATCGGGATCGCTTTGGCCGACACAAAAGACGTCACTTCAATCTTGGCATAACCGCAGTCGCTCAGGGCATCGACCAGCGCCACCTTGGTGTCGGTCGGGATGAAGCTGGCCTCGATCTGAAAACCGTCGCGCGTGGCGACTTCGTTGAAGTAAATCCGGGTCATGGTGTGGCTC
>JANMVO010000612.1:0-2110 GCA_031392805.1 Rhodoferax sp.
CGCCTTGCTGAAGCAAAAACTGGCCGCCACCGCCCAAATGGTGGTGGTGGGCGAGCGCGCCACAGTCACCCTCAAAGGCGCAAGGGCCGACGCACTGGCGCAGTGGCTCACGCAGGCCCGCATCAATGCGCGGGCGGTGCCTGCCGAGGTCAGGCTCGTGCGCAGCACGGCGTCAAACCCGGGCAGCAAGGGACCCAACGCAGGCAATGCCGCCTGGGACGGCACGCTGGTGTTAAGCCTGCCGGCGCGCTGATCGCCCGCCACTATGCCGCGCTCACCCGCCACAACACGGCCGTTCAGGCCGTCCACACCCTGGGGCTGGGCCGCCAGCGGCGCAATTCTCGGGCTGGCGCTGGCCACACTGCTGTTTGCGCCCGCGCGCTGGCTGGCCGCATGGGTCAACCAGGCCAGTGGTGGCCAAGTCACTTTGCAGGACGCGCGCGGCACCGTGTGGGCGGGCTCGGCGCAGTTGGTTTTGTCGGGTGGCTCAGGCAGCGTGGGTGCCACGGCTTTGCCAGGGCGTGTGGACTGGCGCCTGCGGCCCACCATGCGTGCGCTGGTGGGCGAAGTCAACGCCACTTGCTGCATGCGCCAGGCGCTGCGCCTGCAAGCCCTGCCGCGCTGGGGCGGCGCGCTGCTGTCGGTTGCCGACCATCAGTCACAGTGGCCTGCGGGCCTGCTCGTCGGCCTGGGCACACCATGGAACACGGTGCAGGCACAAGGCCTGTTGGCGCTGTCAACGCAGGGGCTGTCAGTAGAATGGGCCAGCGGGCGATCGCTGATGCAAGGGCGTGTGCAAGTGGACGCTCTGGAGATGGCGTCCAAGCTGTCAACCCTGAAACCCATGGGCAGTTATCGGCTCACGCTCAACGGAGGCGCTTTGATCAAACTACAGCTTGAAACGCTGCAAGGCAGTTTGCAGCTCAACGGCGCGGGCCAATGGGTCGGTGGGCGCCTGCGGTTTGACGGCGTGGCGAGCAGCGCGCCAGACCGGCTGGACGCGCTGTCAAATCTATTGAACATCATTGGACGGCGCGATGGCGCGCGCGCCATCATCAAAGTGGGTTAACTCCGCATGAATCTTCCCCTGACACGCGTTAAGCCGAAATCACAGTTTGCTATTATATTAATAGCTATAAATGTACTGCTGACGCTGGCTATCGGCCTTTTTTCACCCCAAATTAGCGCGCAAACGCTGGCGCCGCCGCCCATGGAGCCGGCAGGCCCGGCACCGGCCCAGGCCCAGACATCCGGACAAAGCCCGGCCAGCGCCCCCCGGCGCGGCGAGCCCATCACGTTGAACTTTGTGAATGCCGAGATCGACGCCGTGGCGCGCACCATGGCCACCATCACCGGGCGCAACGTGGTGGTGGACCCGCGGGTCAAGGGCGTCATGACACTGATCACCGAACGGGCAGTCTCGCCTGCGGTCGCTTACAACCAGTTTCTGGCCACGCTGCGTTTGCAGGGCTTCACCGTGGTTGACGCGGCCGGGCTCGACAAGGTTGTCCCCGAGGCTGATGCCAAACTTCAAGGCGGTGCGGTCACCGTGGGGGACGCGTCCACCACGGCCAGCGGCAACCAGATCGTCACGCAAATTTTTCGCCTCAACTACGAGTCGGCCAATAACCTGTTGCCGGTGCTGCGACCGCTGATCAGCCCCAACAACACCATCAATGTCAACCCCGGCAACAACTCGCTGGTCATCACCGACTATGCCGACAACCTGCGCCGCCTGGGGCGCATCATCGCGGCGATGGATCTGTCCAACGCCACCGATGTGGAGATCATCCCGCTCAAACACGCGATTGCGGGCGACTTGGCGCCGCTGGTGCTGCGCCTGGTTGAAGGGCCGGGTGGCGCGGCCGTGGCGGGCCAGGTGGCCGACGCCTCGTTTCGCACCACGCTGGTGGCCGAGTCGCGCTCCAACACGCTGATCTTGCGCGCTGCCAACCCGGCCAGGCTGGCGCTGGTCAAGTCCCTGGTGGCCAAGCTGGACCAGCCCACCAGCTTGGGCCCCAACGGCGCCGGTGGCAATATTTATGTGGTGTATCTGAAAAACGCCGAGGCAGTCAAGCTCGCGGTGACCTTGCGGGCCGCGCTGTCGGGT
>JANMVO010000055.1:0-6956 GCA_031392805.1 Rhodoferax sp.
GGTGCCAAGCAGCGCCTCGATCTGGGACAGGTCGATATAGCAACCCTGGCCGGCAATGCTGGCGCGCCGCAGCGCAGCGAAGACAGCGACCAGAGCGTGTGCCGATGCGTTCGGGTCGCCGAGCCCGAAATTGAGTGCGCCGATGGGCAACTCACCAGGGTAGCCAACCATTGCTTCCATGCCAACAAAGCTCGACATCGTGGGCGCATAGGCACGCATGTTGGCAAGGGGTCCGAATTGCCCGGCGGCCGACATCGCCAGCATCACGATCCGGGAGTTCACCAAACGCAGCGTCTCAAAACCCAATCCGCTGCGCTCCATCGACCCGGGGGACATGTTCTCCACCACGACGTCACTGATCGCCACGAGGCGCTTTAGCAATGCCACCGCACGGGGCTCCTTGGTATTGAGCGTGATGCCAAGCTTGCCATGGTTGATCTGGTGAAACATTGGCGACATTTCCCGGGACGGACCTTCCACCACCTTGCCGTCGCGGATGACACGGCCCGACAGCCGCAGGTTGTCCGGGCGCAGGGCATGCTCGACCTTGATCACCTGCGCGCCTAACTCACCCAGAATCGTGCCGACCCAGGGTGCCGACCAGACCCAGCCGAAATCCAGCACACGCAAGCCCGACAACGGCTTCGACACGTCAGTGATTGACGCTGTGCGCGGCACCGGTCGAGCCACGCCAAGCAGGCCCGGCGCAATGTTCACGGCGGAGTCTGCACGCGACTCAAGAATCCGAAATGGCAGCGAAGGCGCTGAGACTTGCCGTCCACCCGCCATGCTGTCAACAAAAAAGCCCCGCTGTGTGAAATGCGGCGTCTGGAGCACCTCGGCGAAACCGCGTATTGGCGAGACGATCAGGTTGTTTTTCAACGCGACCGCTTCAAGCTCTGCCATGGTGTGCTGTGCAAACCATGGCATCACAAGTTCGTCCACTTCCTGCGGGTACTGCCGGCCCATGGCCCGCAAGTCCTGGTAACGCGGCAGGGATGCCCACGCGGGATTGCCCATCACCTGCACCAGACGATTCCATTCTTCCCGCGTACGGCCGCAAACACAGACCTCGCCGTCCTTGCAAGGCAGGATCACATAGGGATAGGCACCCCCCGAACCGGAGGCGCGGCGGCCGCTGCGGTGCCACTGCAGCCCATGATGGACATACAGGGGGCTGTTGCCGGCGATGTAACTGGCGAGAACTTCCGCCAACGCAATATCAACGATGCGCCCGCAGCCCCGGTCATCACGCACGGCCAGGGCCAACAGGCAGCCAGCGGCGAGCATGGCACCCGCCTGGTGTTCGACAATTCCGGGTGGCATTGACAGCGGCGCACGCCCTGGCTCACCCATTGACCAGGCCATGGCGCTGAGCGCCTGCGCATCGAGCCCGGTGGCGGCGAATCCGGCATAGGGTCCATCGAGGCCAAAAACGGTCGCAACGCCAATGACTAGGTGCGGCTGCCGTGCATGCATCGATTTCACGGGCCCGGCCAGCAGCTCGAGCGCTTGCGGTGTATCACACAGCAAAATGTCACTGCTGGCCAACAGCGCATTGAGCCCGTCAGCCGTCTCCGGGCATGGCGCGGTCTGCTTGCCGCAAGCGAGCACCTCCAATGCGAGTTGCACCGGGCTCGTCCCCCGCGGGTTGACCTCTTGCGCCGCCACCAGCCGCGTGACCTGCGCACCCAGGCCCGCAAGCAGCCAGCCAGCATAGGCGGCAGCGATACCGCTGCCGGCATATTCGACAACGCGCACGCCGTGAAAGCTTTGTGATTCTTGAGGCATCATGACGGTCACTCGGGCACAATGCCGGCCGCGCGCGCAAGATCGCCCCATTTGCGGGTCTCCGAGATGACCCACTCACGCAATTGCCCGGGTGAAGTGGGCGCGGCGTCCATGCCCATCGCTGTCAAACCGTCCACGAATTCCCTGTCGCGAAGGATGCGGCCCATCTCTTCGTTCAGCCTGCGCACAATCGGCTCTGGCGTCTTGGCCGGCGCAAAGGCCGCAATGAAACCCACCAGTTCATAACCCGGCACGCCCGCTTCCTGCAGCGTGGGCAATTCAGGCATGCTTGCCGAACGGCGCGCGCTCGACACTGCCAGCCCTTTCACAGCGCCGGAGCGGATGTGTGGCAGCATCAAGGCGATGTCACCCATCAGCACCTGGATCTGCCCGCCGCGCAGGTCGGTGAGTGCGGGCGCATTCGACTTGTATGGCACGCTGAGCATGTCAATGCCCGCCTTTGCCTTGAGCATTTCAGACGCGAGGCGTGCCGAACCGGTGCCACTGCCAAATGCCAGCTTGCCGGGGTTCGCCCTGGCATAGGCCACAAATTCCGCCACGTTGCCCGCCGGCACCGCATTGTTGACGCCCAGCACCAGCGCTGCAATGCCCAGGCGGGAGATGGGCTCAAAGTCATTCACCGGGTCGTAGGGCAAATTCTTCAGGAAGCTCGCATTGCCCGCGTGCGTGGTGTTGGTGCCGATCAGCAGCGTGTACCCGTCCGGTGCCGCGCGGGCAACCGTCTGGGCGGCGATAACGCCGCTGCCACCAGGTTGGTTCTCCACATACACCGGCGTTCCCAGCGACTTTGTGAGCTTCTCGGCCAAACGGCGTGCCAGCGTGTCAGTGGCGCCGCCGGCGCCCACCGAGACGATCATGCGGATCGGCTTGTTTGGATAGCTGCTTTGCGCCAAAGTAGGCAAAGTAGGCAAAGTGCAGAACGTCGCTGCCGCGATCAGTGCAACCGTTGCACCCCTTCTGCCGATGCGACGGGGTCGCAGAAAAAACGGGGGGGCAATTGACATGGGTTGTCTCCTGGGTTGTTGGGTGCACTGGAACTGGCGTTTCTATTCAGCCCGTGCTTCGAACGTGGTCGTTCCCTGATCATCCTGTGCCCATAAGCGCCATGAGCTGCCTTGGTTCAGCACATTCAGCTGCAGTGGGTTGCCACAGTACATCGCAGCCACATTGCGTGTCGTCAATGTGGAAGGCTCACGCCCGGCGGTCACGCGAAAGAGTTCCAGAAGGAACATTGCGGGAAGGCTCCCGTTGACCACCAGCGCGGGATAGCCCTCGGTGCCGATTGCGTAGCGCTGGTCGTAGTGGATGCGGTGCGGGTTATCGGTGATGGCGGAGTAACGAAACAGCATGCGCTCGTCCGGCAGGATGGTGCAAGTCGCCGTTTTTTCGGGTGAGCCAATGGGTGGCTGGGCAGCCGCTGTTTCGCCTGCTGCGAATGCTGCTGTGTTGCCTGCTGCGAAAGCCGCTGGCACCGCAGCCGTGGCGGCTCCCGCACCACTGGACTCGCGCAGCACGTAATCGATGTTCTCGATCACCGCTGCCGCCAGCGCGTCCTCAACGAAGATGCGGTGTTCAACCTTGACCAGCGCGAAGCGGCCTGAGCGGCCCTGCTTCAACTGCACTGCGCCTTGCCGGGTCTCACGCCGCACCTGGGCGCCCAAGGGGATGTCGCCGTCAAAACGAAGCTGGCGGCCACCCATCATCAGGCGTGGCAGGCCGAGTTCGGGCAAGGTGACGCCCAATCCGGCCGCGCCGTCGGGCCGCAATTGCGACTGCAAGGTAGGCGCGTTGAACAGTATCACGTGCCATCCACGCGGCAGCGGCGCGCCTTCGCGAAGTCCAGCCGGGTCACGGTTCAGCATCGCCGCCAGCCGGCACGCGAGCGGCAAAGCGCAAACGTCCTGGGCGAACTCGACGCCGCTTTCCTTGGATCCGCCGTTCATGCAATCACCTTGTTCTGCGCCACCTGTACTTGCCGCCCAACGAATTCTTCCTCCTGCATCTGTGCGATCAGCAGAGGATCCTCGGTGCTGGCCATCGCGCGGCAGCCGCGTGGCGTGTCCACCAGCGCGACGCCGCGGGGTGGTTGCCCGCGGCCGTGCAGCACGGTATAGCCGGCCACAGCGCCTTGTCCGGTAAATTCTTCGACGACTTCGAGGGTGCGAACTTCGCCTGCGACCGTGGCACTGAGATCCGCGAATACGAAGCCCGCAGGCGGCTGGTCCACAGACCACAAGCCGAAGGCCTGCTTGGTCAGCACGCCCGACACGCAGGACAGGAGCGCCGTGCGTCCCTTGCCCTGGCGCAGCAGTTCGGCGGCGCGGCATGTGGCCTGGAACAGATAGTTGTTGTACGGACCGCCCGCGAATGCCATGCCCCCGGTGACCGTTAGCGCGCGCGCCGGGGGCAGACCAAGCGCAGCGGCATAGATCTCGACCGCCAGTGGAAAGCAGCTGTAAAGGTCAATCAGGTCAACCTGCTCTGGCGCAAGGCGCCCCGCATCCAGTGCCGCCCGCCCGGCAATCCGTGCGCCGGGACTGGCCGCAAGATCCTCACGCGCCGACACCGCTACCATGTGGTTGGATTCCGTGCTCGCCACCGGGAAGATCCAGCGCGAGCGCGGGATTCCCAGCTGTTCGGCGCGTGACGCAGAACAAAACAGCAATGCCCCCGCCTGATCCACGTTCCAGCTGGAGCAATGAAAGCGGGTATAGGGGAAGGCCTGCATCGGGTTGCGCTCGCCAGCCGTGCGAATCGTTTCGGCCGGGATGGTTTTGCGCTGCCATGCGTGCGGGTTGGCTGCGGCAACCTGGCTGAAGCGCTCGCCCAGTTCGCCCAGGCGGCGCTGATGCTCGGCGATTGACCAGCCTTGCTTGGCACGAAAAGCGCTTTCCATGATCGCGTACAGACCCACCGGCATCAGCAGACCGGCGCGCTTCTCCACCGGGTGGCGAAGTTCATCCTTGGGCGCCAGAAAAACGTCGGGCGAATCGCCTTGCACCCGCTCGCGCACTGCGCCGCCGGCGATCTGCGCGCGCAGCAGCCGGTAGCCCGCGTCTGCACCAGCAACGAGGGTGGTATGGGCATCGCCCTGGGCGATCCTGTCGCAGGCCTGGCCAATCAGCGTTTGCTGCAGTACGCCAACACTGCTGAGCACGGTGGTCGCCCGTTGCGCGCCGATGGCGCGCGCAATTTCACCGGCCGGGTTGGTGTAGGACCAGCGCCCGCGCGGCACGGCGATGTACTGCGCGCCAGCCAGCAGCAGCGGCGAACCGCTGTCTTTGCCAGCGCAGGCAACGGCCTCAAGCATCAGGTCCATCGGCTCAAGCGCGCGTTCGAAGTCCTCTTCGCGGCGCGTGGCCGTGCCGATACCAACAAGAACAGGAGTGCGATCAGCGTCGTTCACAGTGTCATCCTATATGTACGGTCTATTTGTACGGTCGTCACATTTGCTGAACAGTCAGGCGGGAACCATCAGATGTCAGGCACCCGCATTGGGCCAGCACAATGCCGATGTGCCGATGTGCCGGATGTGTCGGATGTGTCGGACGTGTCGGCCAAGGCTATTTCCTGACGATCAGTGCCAGTGCCTTCGCGCCGCTTCTAACGCTGCGCCGATCAGGCTTGGCCTGGATCATTGCCATCACAAGGGCAGAGACTCGCTCGGCTGTCTCAGCTTGCGTCAATCGGCCATCGGGGCGATACCAGACGTAAGACCAGCTGACAATTCCGCCGATGGCCAGTGATGCCAACTGCACGTCATCGACCACAAACTCGCCGGCAGCAACGCCCTCATTCAATAGCCCGCAAAACTTGCGGTCAAACTCGCGGCGCATGTTGTCAATCGCTTCGCCATCTTCCTTTGACAAATGTTTTTGTTCGCGCGCGTAGATCGCGATGTGGCCCTGGTTTTCGAGCACCGCAACCATGAAGTCGCGTGACAGCGCCCGCACTTTGTCGGTAGCCGAGCCTTCGGACGCAACGATCCGGTCCATCACATCGAGCGAGGCGCGAATGCCGCGTGAACATATCTCTGCCAGCAGGGCATTTTTCGATTTGAAATGTGAGTAGATAAACGGCTTGGTCACATTCATCTTTTCGGCCACTGCCTCCAGCGTGGTGTTTCCCAGGCCGTGGTTGTGAAACAAGTCCACCGCCGTCGAGATAATGCGCTCACGTTTCAGGCGGGTTACCGCATCGCGGATGCCTTCCATCGGGTGTGCTTCTGTGGCTGCTGTGGCTGCTGTGGCTGCTGTGACTACTCTGGTTGCAGTGCGCACCACCTTGGTTTTTTGGATCCTGGCAGGAACGGCGCTCGGGCGGATGGCAACGTTTTTCATACTGATCGGTATAACTTTAGACTTTTGGAGTAAACACCAGATCGACCCCACCTTCGCGCGCTTCAAAGGCCCCTTGGACTGGCAGGCCAATTGACATCGCGGCATCACCGCGCCAACGGCCAAGCGCCCGCACGCCCTCATCAAGATCAACCGTGACCAGGGTGTACGGCAGCTCAGCCGCAAAGGCCGGGTGAAACGCGTGGTGCGCCACGGTCCAGCTATGAACTGTGCCGCAGGCCCCGGATGGAATCCAGGTGACCGCATCGGAGTAACAGGCATCGCACAGCAGGCGCGGGTAGTGGCGAACCTTGCCACAGGCACTGCAGCTTTGCAACACCAGCTTGCCCTGGGCGCTTGCCTCCCAGTAGGGGCGCGCGAGCTCACTAGTCTGCGGCGAGGGTTTGAGTACTTGTGTGGGTGTGTTTGTCGTTGTCGTCATGGTCATCCCCTGCGCATGATGGCCAGGGCGCCATCACCCATGTCGCCATAACCCGTCACCAGGCCGAGTTCGGCGCCCGCCACCTGAGCCCTGCCAGCGTCGCCGCGCAACTGGCGCACCAGTTCAACGATGTGATTCAGCCCCCACACGTGCGCTTGCGAGAGCAGGCCGCCGTGGGTATTGGTGGGCAGCGCGCCGCCCAGCTTCAGCCTGCCGCCCTGCACAAAAGGGCCGCCTTCGCCTTTTGCACAAAAGCCCATGTCTTCAAGCTGGCGGATCACCGCGTAGGTGAAGCAGTCATAAATCTCCGCAACCTGGATGTCAGCCGGGGTCACTCCGGCCATCCTGAAAGCGCGGGGTGCCGC
>JANMVO010000065.1:0-1670 GCA_031392805.1 Rhodoferax sp.
GCGCCGACTATATCCACGTGATGCGCCGCAGGTAATTCAAGCGCCTAGTCGCGCTAGCTGGTCCTGCACCTTGGCCAGCGTGGCCACAAAGTCGGCCACACGTTTGCGGGCTTGCTCAATCACCACCGGGGGCGCTTTGGCCACAAAAGCCTCATTGCCCAAGTTGTTGTTGGCCTTGGCAATTTCCCCTTCCAGACGCGTGGCTTCTTTGCCCAAGCGCAGCTTCTCGGCTGCCACATCAATCTGCATGTGCAGGCAAATGCGGGCTTCACCCACCATTGCTACCGGTGCGGCTTGGGCAGCGGCTTGCCAAGCGGGTTCATCGTCGAAAACCGTCACCTGATTGAGTTTGGCCAGTGCTTGCAACACCGGTGCGGCCTGCGCCATGAAAGCGGAGTCACCCAGCACATACAGCGGCAGCCTGGTGGCGGGTGACACGCTCATCTCGCCGCGCAGGTTGCGGCAGGCGTCGACCAGCGCTTTGAGTTTGGTCACGTAAGCGATGGCCGCGTGGTCGATCTTTTCTGGTTGCGCCTGCGGGTAGCGGGCGATGCTGACGGACGTGCCAGGCAGCCCCGTGTGATCAGGAGACGCGGGGGGCACTACCCCCGCAGAATTCGAAGACGCCGTGGGCACTACCCCGGCGACGACGACAACCTTCTGCCACAGCGCTTCGGTGATGAACGGAATGACCGGATGCGCCAGCCGCAAAATAGTTTCCAGCGTGCGGATCAAGGTGCGGCGCGTGGCGCGTTTCTCTGCATCGGTGCCAGTTTGAATCTGCACCTTGGCAATCTCCAGGTACCAGTCACAAAACTCGTTCCACACAAAGTCGTAAATGCGGCTGGCGACGTTGTCCAGGCGGTAGTCGGCAAAGCCCTTGGCCACATCGGCTTGCACCTGTTGCAACACCGAGCTGATCCAGCGGTCGGCCTGGCTGAAGCGCAGGTAGCCGTGGAAGGGGCCAGCCACTTTGACGATGACGCCACGGTCGTCTTTCAAGGCAGGCGCGCATTCGGCTTTGGTGTGCTCTTTCAAGCCGCAGTCCTGCCCTTCGCAGTTCATCAGCACAAAGCGCGTGGCGTTCCACAGCTTGTTGCAGAAGTTGCGATAGCCTTCGCAGCGTTTGGTGTCGAAATTGATGCTTCGCCCCAGGCTGGCGTAGCTGGCCATGGTGAAGCGCAGGGCGTCGGCCCCGAATGCGGGAATGCCTTGCGGAAATTCTTTCTCGGTGTTCTTGCGTACTTGTGGCGCAGTCTCTGGCTTGCGCAAACCTTCGGCCCGTTTGCCCACCAGCGTGGGCAAATCAATGCCGTCGATCAGGTCCACCGGGTCGAGCACATTGCCTTCACTTTTGCTCATTTTTTTGCCCTGCGCATCGCGCACCAGGCCGTGGATGTAGACGTGCTTGAAGGGCACCCGGCCGGTGAAGTGGGTGGTCATCATGATCATCCGGGCGACCCAGAAGAAGATGATGTCGTAGCCGGTGACCAGGACGGAGGAGGGCAGGTAGAGGTCGTAGTCCGTGAGACCGTTAGCGCTTGAACCGCTCTGGGACGAGGCGTGAATGCTCCCGGCGCTACTCGCTTCGCCCGCCAAATCGCTGCGTGCGTCCGCACCTCGCCCCAGAGTTCCGTCGTTGCCCCAACCCATGGTGCTGAAGGGAACCA
>JANMVO010000112.1:0-12118 GCA_031392805.1 Rhodoferax sp.
GGCTGCGAATCGACCGCAGCGGTCCATTTTTCACCGTCTTTTTGACCCATAGCGGGGCTATGGGCCTGCAAATCCGGTAAAAACTGTCCTCGCTGGGGCCGATTCTCGCTATCGACGCCATAAGTCCGACAGGCTGCAAGAACGGTAGCTTCTTCAATCGGGTCGTAAGGCATGGAGCGGTTCCCCGACATGGGGCGGTAGAAAGACTTGAACTAAAGGCATGGAGCGAGAAAGCGAAAGGAAGATGAGGAAAGATGGCGTGGAACAAAAGTGCGAAACGCAGAGGATGGCTCGATGCGTGCGAACCGAGGCTAAGCGGCCAAGCCTTTTTCGCCTAATGGTTTTTCAATCTGTTACCCCGACCACCCATTTGTACATGATTCATAGTTTGCTACGTAATATGAAGCAGCATATGTATGATACACAAGGGCTATAGGCCATTTTATATCTAAAATCTGGCTGCGTGCAGCAGGTCGCGCAGGCGCGTTGCTTCCAGCCGCGCCGCCTGTGCAAAGTCTTCGCCAGCCGAAGCGTAAAGAATCGCGCGCGATGAGTTCACGATGATGGGGGCGCTGGTTTCGCCCTTCACGCCTGTCGCGCCGCGCCAGCCCGCCCGCACCGTGGCCAGCGCATCGCCGCCCTGTGCGCCAACACCGGGGATCAGCAGCGGCAGCGTGGGCGCGATGGCCCGCACACGCTCAATCTCCGCCGGGTAGGTGGCCCCCACCACCAGTCCCAATTGGCCATTCAGGTTCCACGGCCCCTGTGCCAGGCGCGCTACATGCTCGTACAGCAGTGGCTCGCCCGGCACGGTGGACAGGCGCTGGTTTTGCAGATCGTCGCCGCCCGGGTTGGAGGTGCGGCACAGCAAAAATGCCCCCTTGCCGTGGTGCTTGAGATAAGGCGCCACCGAATCAAACCCCATGAAGGGCGACAGCGTGACTGCGTCTGCCCCATAGCGCTCGAACGCTTCAATGGCGTACTGCTCGGCCGTGCTGCCAATGTCGCCGCGCTTGGCGTCCAGGATGATGGGCACCTGGGGCGCCACATGGCGCATGTGCGCCATCAGGCGCTCCAATTGCCCCTCGGCACGGTGCGCGGCAAAGTAGGCAATTTGGGGCTTGAAGGCCATCACCAGGTCGGCCGTGGCGTCCACCATCGCAGCGCAAAAGTCGTAAATCTTGTTGGCGTCCCCTTTGAATTCTCCGGGGAATTTGGCGGGCTCGGGGTCCAGCCCCACGCACAGCATGGAAGCGTTTTGGCGCTCTGCGGCGGCCAGTTTTTCGAGGAAAGTCATGGGCTGATTGTATGAAGCGCGTCAACATGTGCGCGGCCGAGTGCGCTGATCGGCACGTCAGCGGACTTGAACGGCTTGCGCCCGGACTAAGTGCGGCGGTGGAGAGATTGTGGGGTAGGGTCCGGGGTGGCGGCATCAGCCCGGCGCTTAAATGTAATTCCGCTTTTTAATCATTGGTATAGCAGGCACGCCGACGCCGACCCTGCCTTAGCTTGTCCCATGCTGCCTTTCGGCATGTTCGGCATCATAGGAGGGCGATGAGGCGCAACCACCAAATCGTCCCCGTGCTCAACACGGAAAACACAGACAATCGCCCGATGCCCTCCCTATCCCGACAACAACTGATCCTTCTGGTACTTTTGACCTTGGTGTGGGGCATCAACTGGCCGGTCATGAAGCTGGGGGTCAGTGACTACCCGCCGCTGACCTTTCGTGCGCTGTCGCTGCTGCTGGGCGTGCCGGTGTTGGCGCTGGGGCTGATGGCGCTCAAGGTGCCATTTCGCATTCCGCGTGCGTACTGGCGCGAGCTGTTCTGGCTGGCGCTGACCAACATGTTCATCTGGCACGGCCTGATTATCCTGGCGGTGAAATCCTTGAGCAGCGGGCGCGCGGCGATTTTGGGCTACAGCATGCCGATTTTCTCTGCGGTGCTGGGCGCGCTGGTGTTTGGCAACCGGCTGCCGCCCCGTGCCTGGTGTGGCGTCGCCGCCGCCGCCGTGGGCGTGATGCTGCTGCTGTGGCATGAGTTGGCCAAGCTCTCGGGCGCGCCGGTGGGCGTTACGCTGGCCTTGGTGGCTGCGGCCACTTGGGCGCTGGGCACCCAACTGCTGCGGCGCACCCGCATGCCAGTGCCCACGCTGGCTATTTCATTCTGGATGACGGCGCTCACCACGCTTGTGATGACACTGCTGTCCGTGCTGTTTGAGCGCCCGCAATGGAAAATGCCGTCAGTCACCACAACCAATGCCATCGCGTTCAACGCGGTGCTGATTTTTGGCTTTGCGCATGCCGCCTGGTTTTATCTGGCCCGCACTTTGCCCCCCGTGGCGTCCACACTCAGCGTCATGTTCATTCCAGTTCTGGGTGTGTTCAGCGGGGCCTGGTGGCTGGGCGAGGTGCTGCACTGGCAGGACTGGGCAGCGGTATTTTTGATGGTGGCTGCGATTGCGTCAGTGCTGTTGCCACAGCGCACAGTGCAGCCAGAGCCTGTAGGCGGAACTACGTGAATGTGCGACCTGAGAGTACGACCTGAAAGTGCGACCTGAGAGTGCGACCTGAGAGTGCGACCTGAAAGTGCGACCTGAAAGTCCGATGGGAGGGCGTGACGTGAGGGCGTGAGCGCATCAGGCTGCCTTGGCCACGACCTCCAGCGCCAGACACAAGTCGGCCCAGGCCTTGGCCTTTTCGGGCAGGTTTCGCAGCAGATAGGCCGGGTGGTAGGTGGCAATCACCGGCACACTGCGACCGGCACTGACGTAGCTGTGCACCTGCCCGCGCAGTTTGCCCAGCGGCAATTTATGCACATCAGGCAGCGTGGCCTGCAGCAGTGAGTTCACGGCAAAGCGGCCCATCGCCAGAATGATTTTGGGCTGCAACAGCTCGATTTGCCGGCGCAGGTACGGCTCGCACTGCGCCACCTCAGACCGCTCGGGGTTGCGGTTGCCGGGCGGGCGGCATTTGATGACGTTGGCAATGAACACATTGCGATGCCGCTCCTGGCCAATCGCCTTGAGCATGTTGTCCAGCAATTGGCCGGCCTGGCCCACAAACGGCTCACCGGTGCGGTCTTCGTTTTCACCGGGCGCTTCGCCGACGATGAGCCAGTCGGCATGCGGCGCAGCATTGGCATCGGTGGGAGCCTGGCCGACGCCGAACACCGTGTTTTTGCGAGCTTCGCAGAGCTTGCAGGCCTGGCAGGTGGACACCGCCTGCTGCAACGCGGGCCAGGTCATGTTGGCAATGCCTTCGGGCCACGAATGCAAAGACTTTATTCCTGTAGCCCCCGTAGAATATGCATTGTTAGCTATATTTTCAGGATCGTCTGTTTTTTGCGCAGCGGCGGCCAACGCGGTCTTGCCTGCAACCGGTCTGGCAACAACCGGCTTGGCAATAGCGGGACTGGTAATAACCGGCCTGGCAATAACGGAATTTTCGCTGATGGACTTTGCCACAGTGGACTGGGCCACATGCCCGGCCGGTCGCACTGCCGCCAGAGCCATGGGTGGCGCGACCACTGACGCCACCGGAGCCACAGTTCGCGGCCACCAGACGTGCACATCCATCTCCTGCAACATGGCGCGCTGGCGGTCATCCAGATCAAGGCTCATCGGTGCATTCTCACAGACGCAGGACGCAAGACTTAAAGGCGCAGGCGCATGACCACGCCATCTTCGCGCTCGCCGGGGCCATTGGGGTAATAGTTTTTGCGCAGGCCGACACGGCGAAAGCCCTGGCTGTCGTAGACGTGAACGGCGCGTGCATTGCCCGCGCGCACCTCCAGCCACAGCCACTGCGCGCCCTGGCCGCGCGACCACAGGGCCAGCGCGTCCAGCATCACCCGCGCCCAGCCCCGGCACTGGTAGTCGGGCGCCACGGTGATGTTGAGCAGGTGCACCTCGTCCACGCCTTTCATGGCAATAAAGTAGCCCAGCAGAACGTCGTCTGCCAGCAGCAATTGCGCCTGGTAGCCAGACCTCAGCGCGTCGGTGAAGTTGGCGCGCGACCAAGGGTGCGCGTAGGCGCTTTGCTCCACTGCAAGCACCGTGTCGAGCCGGTCGAGGCAGTCCATACGAAACGGCTCGAACCGGGCCTCAATGGATTTCAGGACGGCGCTCATGGCATGATTTGTCTCGACTTGAGCGTGTTGCGGTCAGTGGCATTGACAATAGTGTGCAAGCTCATGCGGCGGATTTCTTGAACTTTTCAAGCATGCGCTCCTGCGTTGTTTTGGCCACTTTATCGCGAATATAAACCGGCAGCGCCTGATCGGCCGACACCCCTTGGCCAGCGGCCAGCATGGCGGGTGCCAGACGCAGCATGGCGCGGGCGGTGGGCAAGGCGAGGATCCGCGGCAAACGGCTTTCAGGCAGGCGGTCGCCATACGCTGCAAACGCATTGCCGGCCATGGTCCAGCCGTCTTCCAGCACCAGGTTTTCCGGTAAAATCAGGCTGTAGCCCTTGTCCTGACTCCATATGTTGCTACTATAAACATAGTACGCCGCATACACCTCGTCCATGCGCGCATCGAGTGTGGCCAGCACGCGGTAGCGCTCAGGCGGGTTCAAACTGGCAGGTGCCGGGACCTGCTGCAAGCGTGCTTCTTCTGCGACGGCAAGCAGTGTGTCGATGGGCAGCACGGGAACCCCCGCGCCAAAAGCCAGCCCCTGCGCCACCGAACACGCCGTGCGCAGCCCGGTGAAGGACCCTGGCCCCCGGCCAAATGCGATGGCGTCGAGCTGGTCAAACCGCAACCCCGCCTGGCGCAGGAGTTGCTGGATGGCGGGGATCAGCGTGCTTGACGCTTGCGCGCCGCCCGCACCCGTGTGCTGCCAGACCTGATCCACGCCATCCACGCTGCGCTGCACGGCGATGGACATCACGTCGGTGCTGGTGTCGAAGGCGAGCAGGTTCATGCGCTGATTATCGGGGAGCGGGTCCGCCGCCCTCAGGCTCTGGCGCCACCGCAAAGCCGCGCCACCCGTTGCTCTGCGCTGTTCACTCATAAATCGGGGACAGTTGTTCAAACAAACGGAGTCACTTCTGTAGGGGCCGCAGACCGCGTTTGCCAGCGATCAGCTCGCCTGCTTCCAGGCGCACGGCGAGGCACCCGCGCCCTGGCGCGATGAGCCGGTGGCTCCCAGCCCGAACGTATGGCCGCTGGAGCGGCAGGACGCGCTCACCGCTTTCTATGGCCCACCGGGCGAGACAAACCTCGTGTCGATCAACCTGCCCTACCCTTTGCGGCTGTCATGGGAACTGGGCACGGTGGTGCACCGCACCCGCTGCAACGCCAGGGTCAAGGACAGCCTGGGCCGCGTGCTTGCGGCGGTATTCGCCCACTACGGCGCCGACGCTGTGTGTGAACTGCGGCTGGACGTGTTTGGCGGTGGCTACAACCTGCGCGAAAAACGCGGTGGCAACACCCTGTCCACGCATGCCTGGGGCATCGCCTTTGACTTTGACCCCGGCCGCAACCAGCTCAAATGGAACGACACCCGCGCGCGCTTCGCGCAACCCGAGTACGCCGCCTGGTGGCAATGCTGGGATGCCGAAGGCTGGGTCAGCCTGGGCCGCACCCGCAACTATGACTGGATGCATGTGCAAGCCGCCCGGATTTAAGGACTTACCGCGCAGGAATATCAAACCCCATTGATGCCATGCAGGAAATCAGAATCCTCTTTTCGCCCCCAGAAGGCAGCAGCCGTCGCGTCTCGCTCACCGATGGCGAACGCAAGCCCATAGGCGTTGATCTGTCGTTCGAACCCTTCCTCAGCGACGCCGACTACGGCAACCTGCGCTGGTATCTGGAGGAGTTCTTGGAGTTGCCCGATGGCGGTGCCGTCATCCGGGCGCAGCGCATCGAAGCCGACTTGCTCCTATGGGGACAACGCCTTCATGACGCCATCTTCTCCGCCGGTCAAAACCAGGCCGAGCTTCAGAAGCTGCTCGCCGCACCAGAGCCGCGTGAGCTGACGATTGCCACCAGTGAGCCCGAGCTGCTGCGCCTGCCCTGGGAACTGATGGCCGATGCCGCGGGCAGCCTGGCGCTGCGCGTTTCCGTGCGGCGCCAGCTCGATGTTGCGCAGGCACTGGTGGCGCGAGAGGTGAAGCTGCCGCTGTGCATCCTCTACATCGTGAGCCGGCCCGAAGACACCGGCTTCATTGATCCCCGGCTCACCTCTCAGGCCTTGTTCGCTGCGCTCGATCCCCTGGGCGCGAGCGTGCGGCTCGACTTCTGCCGCCCACCGACGCTGGCCCGCATGGATGACATGCTGCGCGAGGGCCAGCGGGCGGGCGATCCCTATGACGTTGTCCACTTCGACGGCCACGGCACTTTTTTGCCGCACGAGCAGATTGGTGCCTTGTGTTTTGAAAAAGCCGACGACGGAACCGGCGACTCGCAAACCGACCTGATTGCTGCGGATCAACTGGGCAATCTGCTCGCGCAGCACCAAATACCGCTGGTGGTGCTGGAGGCCTGCCGCAGCGCGACCGTGGGCAAGACCCTGGTCGCTGGCGCCGTCGCCCCGCGCCTCATTCAGGCAGGCGTGGGCAGCGTGCTGTCCATGGGCCATGCCGTGCATGTCGAGGCGGCCAAGGTGCTGATGGACCGCTTCTATCGGGAGCTGGTCTGCGGCACCACCATAGGCCACGCCGTCGCCCAGGGGCGCAGTGCCCTCGTCGCATCCTCGGCGCGCTGGCTGGAATTGGCTCCCGGTGCCCGCGCCATCGAGCTACAGGACTGGTTCTTGCCGCACCTCTACCAGCGCGGCCCGGACGATGCCCTGCTGCCCCGCGCTGCCGCCGCGCAGCAGCCGGTGCGGCAGTTCGACCTGTTTCTCAGCCACAACCACAACGACTCCGGGCGAGTCGAGGCACTGGCCAGAACGCTGACAGAAAAGCACGGCCTGCGCGTCTGGCTGGACAAATGGGAGTGCAAGCCCGGCAAGCTTGAGCCGCAGTGCGAGATCGGCATCCGCAACAGCCGCTTCACCGTCGTCGTGGGTTCGCAGAAGGCCTTGAAATCGAACTGGGTGCAGTGGGAGATAGCCAGGCACGGCGAACTCAATCCCGAAGGCGACCGCCTGCTGCCCCTGAAGTTCGAAGAACTCGATTTGCCCGAGGCGCTCAACGAACTGCTCTGGGTGGACTTCACCGATCCCGCGCAGGATGCAGAGAGTGCCGCGCAGCTCGCGCGGCTCATCCGCAGCGCCGATGCCGAAGACGCGCGCCGCCGTCGCGGGTATGGCGCACCGGCGCGCCAGCGCGATGAGCACGGGCCTTTCCCGCCGCCACCGCCCTATGGCTTTCACGGCCGCGCACGGGAATTGCATTTGCTGGAGCGCGAGTTCCGCACACAGCGCGGCATTGACGGAGATCATCATCGGCACAATGCAAATCCGGATGATGGGGGCAAAATCGCGCTCGGCATCAAAACCGGTTGACTTGAACAAATACTGGTTCATCGCCAGCGTCGGCAGGATGCCCAGCAGGATGGTGTAGCCATCTGGCGCGGCGCGCACCACTGACTGGGCAATCAGGTTGCCACCCGGGCCGCCAATCCGGTTGTCAACGATCACGCCTTGTCCCCAGATGGCCGACAAATGCTCGGCCAGCACGCGGGCCACCAGGTCGGGGCCACTGCCTGGATTGCCAGCCACTGCTATCTTGACTACCCGGTTCGGCCAGGGCTGCGCCTGTGCGCCAACGTCTGTGGGGCAAAACAATGTAGCTGCAGGCGATGCCGCGAACACGAGTTCAATCAAGGCCGTTTTCAAGCGTGTGGAAAGCGAAAACATGCGAGTGGTCATGACGGCTCCTTTCGGTTTTAAATATGGATCAGTGCGATGCAAATCATGCCGGGGCCTCTGAAGCAAGTCCCGAAAGAATTCCGAAAAGTTCCGAAATCACGAGGCCCGGTGCGCGAAACCAGAGGCGTGTGGGCAAGTCTAAAAAGGGCGTCGAAAACTTGACCGAGCCTGTCAAATAATATACAGTAATACTGCTTACTAATTTTGATCTTGGGAGATCCCCATGCCAGCCCTTCGCGCCTCATATTCCATCGCCCCAGACATCTTGCAGCGCTTCAACGCGCTGGTGCCGTCCAGCCAGCGCAGCCGCACCGTGCAGTCGCTGATGGAGGGCATTTTGGCGAGCCGCGAAAAAAGCCTGGAATCGCTTGCCAAAGAGTTTGCCACGCATCCTGATTTTGCCGAGGCGCGGGCAGACTCGCTGGCCTGGGACGCCACCTCGATGGACGGTTTGACTGAGTTGGCCCCGTGAGCGGCGCAAAGCGCGGCGCCGAACGCGACATTGGGCGCGACATTGAGCGCGGCCAAATCTACCGCGTCAATCTTGACCCGACACTCGGCAGTGAACAACAGGGCAATGCGCGGCCCTGCGTTGTGCTGACGCAGACGGCGTACAACCGCCAATTGCGCACGGTCGGGGTCGTGCCGTTGACGTCTTCGCCCAGGGCGCTGCCGCCCCTGATCGTGCCGGTGCCGTCCGCTGGCAAAGCCAGCTCGATGGCCCTGTGCCATCAGATCCGCACCATTGACAAGGCTCGCGTCGGCAAGCTGCTGGGAACCCTGAGCCCCGATGACCTGGCGGCCGTTGAAGAGGGTGTGCGGCGGGTGCATGGTTTGTAGTTGCAAGAGCCGGTGCAAAGCATGAACACGATCCCCATTGGCAATGCCGTGTTTGACCCGTCTGCGGGCATGCTGCGCGACAGCGCGGGCGCGAAGCTTGCGCTGCGTCCGCAGACCCTGCGTGTGCTCGAATGCCTGGTTGCAGCCAACGGCGGCGTGTTGACCAAAGAGCAGCTCGCCAGCCAGGTGTGGGACAAGCTGGCCGTCACCGATGATTCGCTGGTGCAATGCATTGGCGAGATTCGGGCCGCGATTGGCGACGCGAAGCATCAAATATTTCAGACTGAACATCGGCGCGGGTACCGGTTGGTGTTGGATGCCGTTCGCGCTGAGTCCAAATCGGCTGCGGCTGAAGCCTCTGGCCTGCCGGAGGGTCAAGCAGCGCCCGCCATCGCGGTGATGGCCTTTGGCTCGATGGAAGGCGATGAGCGCTCTGAGCGTTTGGCAGTGACGTTTGCCAGCGATTTGATATCCGAGCTGGCACGGCACCGAGAGTTGCGCATCATCAGCCGTTTTTCCTCGTTTGCACTCGCAGGTCAAGGCCTGGGAAGCAAGCAGGTTTGTGAATGCCTGAATGCCCGTTTTTTGGTGACAGGCGATGTGCAATTCTCGACGAACTCTATCGACTGGTCATTGGAAATGATCGACGGGCTCAGTGAAGAAATTGTCTGGTCAGAGCGCAAGCAGATCAAATTTGCCGACATCAATGCCGACACCTCAGCCTTGATATGGCGCATGGCTGGATCGATTCACGGCAACTTCCAGACCTTTACTTCGCGCCAGTCCGTGGCCAAGTCCCCGGAGTCTTGCAACGCCTACGACTTGGTGGCACGGGCCTCGGCGTATTTGATGAATACTTCTGTTGAAGGCACCCGCGAAGGCCAGCGGCTGGCGGCCTTGGCGGTTGAGTTGTATCCAGATTACGGACGCGCTTGGCGCATGCTGGCATTCACTCACGAAGTCGACATCGTCCAGCGTCATACGGGGGAGTGGACTGACGCGCGGGTGGCGGATGCGCTGTTTGAAGTGCGCCGGGCGATCAAGCTGGACCCCACCCAAGCCCGTGCCTTTGGTGTGCTGGGCGCCTTGTTGCTCTCCACTGGCCAGGTGCAGGAGGCTGAATTGGCCTGCGACCAATCAGTAGAGCTGGCACATGGCGACCCGGTGATGCTGGGCTTCAGGCACTTGGTGCTTTTCGGCGCGGGCCGGTTTACTGATGCCAAGGCCGACTTTGAGTCCATTGCGTCGATGATGCCAAGGGCTGAAATTTATATATTGGGCAACCATGGCCGGGTGCTACTTGCCTTGGGTGAGCACCGGGCTGCGGTCAAACTGCTTCAGCAGACCTTGACGACCAAACCTGGCGACAACCTGGCGCGCATGACCCTGGTTGTGGCCCTGGAAGAGTTGGGCGACACCCAGGGCGCTAGAGAGCATTTCAGACTACTGCTGGCCCACACCAATGGCTTTGACGAAAGCTTTTTTGGCAAACGCTGGGCTGCGATTCCCGAGGTGCGAATGCGCTACGTCACGGCGCTGCGTGCGCACGGTTTGAAACCAGAGCGCACGCTGGAGCCGCCAAAATTGCTCAAACTCGTTTGATTATTCAGACTTCAGTCCGTAGGCATCCACAACAGTTTTGATCGCGGCACGTTGTTCATCCAGAAACCGCGTGAAGGCGGGGCCGTCCAGCACCTCCACAGTTCCGCCCATGGATTCTGTCCAGGGCTTGAAAACATCGCCGACCATCACTTTGTTGATTTCGGTTCGCAGACGCTCAATGATGGGAGCCGGTGTGCTGGTCGGCTCAAAAATGCCGGTAAAAACGGGAAGGCTGGCTGCCGAGGGAAATGCTTCACGGATGGCCGGAACCTCAGGGTATTTGGCATTACGTGCGGGCGCCATGGTGGCCAGCAGCCGGATTTTCCGGCTTTCAAGAAACCCCACCATATCGCTCCCCCAGGCGATGCCGAGGTCAAGCGTGCCGCCGGCCACGTCCATCAGCGCCGCGGTGCCTTTTGAATAGGGCACAGGGTTGCATTCGAAGCCCGCCGCTTTGGCCGCCGCCAGGCAAATCATGTGCGAATAGGTTCCCAGGCCAGGCAAGCCGAATGCGGGTGCGCGCCCCAGATTTTTTAGATCGCCCAGTTTCTGTGCGGTCAAACCTGCGGGCGCGATGATGTACGGATAGGCGAAGGCCGTCCGAACCACCGGGACAAAGTCCTTCTGCGCGTTGTAAGCGAGCTTGGCGCCAGTGGCAGGCAAGGTCATCATCGGGCCGGTGTCTGAATACGCAAAGGTGTAGCCGTCAGGCGCCGCGTGGGCAGCCTCGGCGGCTGCGATGCGCCCGCCGGCACCGGGCCGGGGGTCGATGATGACGGGTTGCCCAAGCGCCTTGGCCAGTTCCAGCGAGATTTTGCGTATCGCGTTATCGCCAGACGAGCCCGGCGCATAGGCACTGATGATGCGGATCGGATGATCAGGCCAGTTGGACGTCTGGGCCTGGGCGGTGCCCAAGAAGGCGAACGCCGCCATGCCCAGCCACAGGCGGACAGCATTGATCGGGGAATGTGCGGAGTGGATCATGGCGGGTGTCCCTTGAAATAGTTGCCCCAATGGCGTCAACGGTCAGGAGATCATGCTTGGCCAGTGGACGAAAGTCACGAACGAGTTCCGAAGAAGAGACGAAAATTGGAAGGAAATGCCAAAACCACCCTGGCGCGGCAATGCTTCGCGAATTTGAGGGTAAAAAGTGCCTGTAGCCCTCGTTGGATATGCGTAGGTAGCTATACTAAATGTAGCTAATGAATTTTGAAGAGATCAGCCATTCGATCAATGGCTTGGCTCTCACGGCTTCGGGCCAATCGTTATCCAACTCCATTCGACCCGGTTGTCGGCTCGGTGCACGGCAGTCACATTGCTGCGCATGGCCCAGGGGAAGTTGACCCGATGCAGCGGAATGTAATGCACCTGCTCCTTTTGTGCACGCAGTGCGGCCTTGATGAGCTGTTCCCGCTTTGCCGGTTCGGTTTCATTGAAAGAACGGATAGGAAATTCAACCGCATGAGGACAAGTATGGCACGGGTTTGGGGCATCCAAACGCCTTTGACCTGTGCAGATTGAGCGGTCAAAGCCGCTGAATGGCCAGACCGCTGGCGACAAGTCGGCTTTCGGTCTGCCGAGCACGCAGCCTACCTACCCCGTAGCGCATCTGAATCGCCGTCTCGCCCAGTCACCCATTGACGCGCTGATCGACCCCGTAATCGGGGGCCGGTTGTTCTGCAAGATCCAATCCGGCTCGATGTGCACCCCATCGTCCATCTGCGCATCACCACCGTCGTCCCACAGCGGCGGCCCGCGTGCCGGGCAGATGTGCGGGGGCTCAGACTGCACACCGATAGGGTCGAGTATTTGCCGGATGTCGGCGCTGTGCGTGATGAACGCAATCAGG
>JANMVO010000123.1:0-1754 GCA_031392805.1 Rhodoferax sp.
CGGCGATGCGCGGCGAACTCGCGGCGGCGCAGCAGTTTGCCCAGCAATGCATCGACTTTTCCTCGCAGTTCGGGTTCCCGGAATTCATTGGCATGGGCCGCATCGTGCGCGGCTGGGCCAGCGCCATGTCGGGCCATCCGGTTGAGGGGCTGGCCGACCTGGAAGCGGGCCTGGCGCTTTGGCAGATGACCGGATTCGAGAACTGGCAGTCCTGGTTCACCTGCCTGAGGGCGGACGTGTTGCGCCAGCTTGGGCGGCAGAGCCAGGCCGCCAGAGAGATTGACGCGCAGCTGAAGCGCATCGAGGGCAATCGCGAGTTGCAGTTCAAGCCGCAGTTGCTGGCGCGTCAGGCTGCCGGACAGGCATCCGATTTTGAACGATTCAAAATATATAGCTAACTATGTATATCCCACGCTGGCTACAGGCCTTTTTTATTGTTAAATCAGGCGGGTGGGCGGTTTTAGGTAAAAAAAATTAACCTTCATGTTAATTTTTGAGTCCTGGCGCAGCGGCTCTGGTCACACAAATGGATCAAACACGCGCGCCCCGGTGCGCTCGAAATGCCGGGTGTTGCGGGTCACGATGGTCAGGTTGTAGCACAGCGCGGTGGCGGCGATCAGGTTGTCTATGCCCTTGTTGCCGGTTTGAATGCACAGGCGTCCCCAGAGTTTGGCAATCGCCGGTGTCACCGGCAAGATGCAATGGGCAAATTGCAACTCGGTTTGAGCCAGCCAGTGCGTCAGACCGGCTGCAAACTCGGGGTTCTGGCTGCGATGTTTCTCAATACCCGCTTCAATTTCCCCAATCGTCAATGCGCTCAAAAAAGTGGTATCTGCGTCCTGTTTTTTTAAATAGGCCACGACACCCGCATGTGCTTTGGCCTTGCGCAGTTCGGACAGCACGACCGTGTCGAGCAAGATCATGAAAAATCGATTTCGCGGGGCTGCAAGTCCAAGCCAGTTGAATCCGCCACGTTGCCCTGGAGCGGTCTGCTGCGCGCTTTGTCTGACATTTTTGGCAACTGCCTAGAGGGTCTTTTTGCCGCATCTTTTGCCGTATCTTTTGGTATCGCCAGCAAATGCTCGATGAAGCTCGCAGGCTTGGACGCGAGGTTTGAGGCGCTGCGTTGCAAGGCCTCAAAATCGTGCTCGGAAACCACCACCACGGCTTGCTTGCCCCGCCGCGTGACATGTTGCGGCACGCCGCGCATGGCATTGTCAACCAGCGCGCTGAACTGCGACTTGGCATCTTGCAGCCGCCAAGCTGCCGATGCTGCTTTCGAAGGATTGGTTTGCATATGGATAACTGACTCGTTGAACAGACTAGTTTAACAGACTAGTTTTACAGGTGCCAGCTTTTGACATGGCAAATCTTGCACTGAAGCGCATCGCCGATCTTTAAAACTGTTTCCCATCCCTGCCGCGACAACCTTGAAACTTTGCGCGAAAGACCGCAGCGACACGGCAGCCCAAGCAAGTACGGTCCCCAATGAATCAGGAACCAGCGTAGTCTCCCATCGGCACGCAAGCGCAAAACAGATTCCGGTCGCCATACACGTTATCCACCCGGCCCACCGGTGGCCAGTATTTGACGTGCTTCAAGCTTGATAGCGGAAAGGCACCTGTTTCACGGGAGTAGGGGCGATTCCACTCTTCAGCCATCAAGCTTGCTGCGGTGTGGGGTGCGTGCTTCAGGGGATTGTTGCCGGGCGGCCAGACACCTGTTTCTACCTTGCGGATTTCTTCGCGGATGGC
>JANMVO010000128.1:0-10764 GCA_031392805.1 Rhodoferax sp.
GGGTTGGCCATCATGAAGTCGCAGTTGCCCCACAGCGGGCGGCCGTCTTGCAGGCGGTGCAGGTCGTCGTAGAAGGTGTTGGCCTCCAGAATGTCGCCCTCCAGCCCGTGCACGGCCAGGTTCATCTTGGCCAGGCGGATGGTAGTGGCGGTTTTCTCCTGCCCGTAGAAGGTGACACGCTTCATGGTGTCCAGCCCCTCATGCTCGATGAAGTGGCTGCTTTGCACAAACATGCCGCCCGAGCCGCAGGCCAGGTCGGCCACCACGCCGTGGTCGGGCTCGATGACGTTGACCAGGGTTTGCACCAGCGAAGGCGGGGTGAAAAACTCGCCGTTGTCTTGCGCGCCTTGCATGGCGAATTTCATCAAAAAGTATTCGTAGATGCGGCCAAACACGTCGCCGGTGGCGTTGCGCAGGGCGTCTGAATCAAAGCTGCGCAGCAGGTCTTCCAGCAGCTTGTTCTCAAAGCGGTCGTAGTCGCGCGGCAGTTGCCCGGCCAGAGGCGGAAAATCGGCCTCAATCGCATCCATGGCAAGGACCAGCGCTGTACCAAGGTTGGCACCCGATGGCAATTTGAGCAGGGTGTCGTAACGGGCGGACTCGGGCAACATCAGCGCCCGGCGCTTGATAAAGTCGGCTTTAGACAGAGGGCGCTTGGGCATGGTGCCCGCAGTTTGATCCGCTTCAATGGCCCGGGCGGCGGCCTGGTAGCGGTTGGTGGCATGGCGCAAAAAGATCACGCCCAGCACCGGCATGCAGTATTCGCTGCTGGTCAGTTTGGAGTTGGCGCGGAGCTGGTCAGCCGCTTCCCACAGGCTGGACTCGATCTGGGAAATGGCGTGGAAAGGGTTGTGGAAAGCGTTGACGGCCATCAGGTCTTTTCTTGTTATGCGCGAATGTTGTTCCGAAGGGGAATGCCCCGATGATTATGCCCGCCGTGAGGTGATTTTCCGCAAAACCCGCCTCGGCGACACCGGGGTTTCCTGGCCGGCAAAAGATGAAGCCAGTTGTGACAATGGTTGAAAGGCCTTGGCTTTTCAACGGCGGGCCTGCATGCCATTGGCTGGGGCAATGCCATGCGGTTATTGCCGCGCTGGGCTTAAATGGTGTTGCGCTGTTTTTGCGCCAGCCGCTCTTGCAAAAACTGCAGGGTTAAGTCGGCGTTTGGCAGACTCGGGTTGACTTTGAGTGCCCGCTCAAAGTAGCTGATGGCGCGCTTGAAGTCGCCCAGCTCGGTATAAATTTGCGCGTAGCCTGACAGCGCGCCAAAGTGGTTGCGGTTGCGTTTGAGCACCTCGTCGCAGTCTTTCAAAGACAGTTGATATTCGCCCATCATGTAGTACAGCGTCGCGCGCTTGTTCCAGGCCTCGGCAAACGTGGGCTGCTTTTTGATGATGTCTGAAAAGGTGGCCAATGCCTCTTGCAACTGGGCCGCCTCCATCAATTGCACGCCGCGCTGGTATTGGCTGTCAATGGCTTTAACGCCTGAGCGGCTCCAGATTTGCCACATCGACGCCCCGGCTACCAATCTCACCTGTTCATCGTCGTCATGCAGGCGCAGCGCCACGCGGTCCGCATCCAAAATGGTGCCAACTTCAGCCAGCCGCACCACCGCAGCAAGGCGTGCCTGCGCGGACGGCTCCTCAAGCGCCTTGAGTGCCTGGGCGCGTGTTGGCGCATTCACCGAAGGGCGGGGTGCGTTCACCGAAGGGCTGGGTAATTTCACCGAAGGGCTGGCCGGCCTGTCGGCAGCGCTTGCGGTCATGGTCAACATTGCCAGAATCAGGCTTGCACTGATACCGGCACTCAAACGCACACCATCGCCCATCGTCCAAAACATGTTGATCTCCTGATTGACTGAACTTGATCCCTTAGCGGGCTGCTCGAAAGCGAGAATACTGCAATCGGCTCAAACCTGCCGTTCATGTGCCATTTTCATCCGAATGTTTTCATAAAATATGGATATAGCCCTTGTGTGGTATGCATAAGTAGCTTCTATAAATATAGCAAATTTGATTCAGCGCAGCAGCCGGAAATAAGTTCTGAGGTCCTCCACAAACGCTTGTGGCTGCTCAAACGCCGCAAAATGGCCACCTTTGGCTTGAACCGAAAAATGGCGAATGTCAGGGTAGTCAGCCTCCATCCACTTGCGCACCGGCACCACGATTTCTTTGGGATAGACCGCCACGCCAACCGGCACCCCAACCGGGCCGCTGCGGCTGCGGCTACGGCCTT
Organism: Rhodoferax sp.; assembly: GCA_031392805.1. Lineage (GTDB taxonomy): Bacteria > Pseudomonadota > Gammaproteobacteria > Burkholderiales > Burkholderiaceae_C > JANYCG01. Next base: position 2,236 of record JANMVO010000128.1, read on the forward strand.
GGCTGAAGCGCTCCCAATAGAGCCGGGCTGACGACGTGGCGCTGTTGGTGGCCCAATAGAACATCACGTTGTCGAGCAACTCGTCGCGGTTGAGCACATTCTCGGGATGGCCATTGCAGTCGGTCCAGGCCCAGAATTTTTCAAGAATCCAGGCGGCCTGTCCAGCCGGTGAGTCCGCCAGGCCAAACCCGAGCGTCTGGGGACGGGTGGACTGTTGTTTGGAGTAACCCGAATCCCAGTCGAGGTAGTACTTGGCTCCGGCCAGCGCTTGCTGCTCTTCGGGGGTCGGCTCGCCTTCAACTTTAGGGCGAGGCCCCATCGCCAGCGTGATGTGAATGCCGTCGCAATGCGTGGTGTCTTGCACCCCAATGGCGCGGGTCACGGCTGAACCCCAGTCGCCGCCCTGGGCGAAGTAGTTGCCATAACCCAGCCGTGCCATCAGCACCGCCCACGCTGCCCCAATGCGCTCCACGCCCCAGCCGGTCTCGGTGGGTTTGCCTGAGAACCCGAAGCCGGGCAGTGACGGGCAGATCACATGAAACGCGTCGGCCGCATCTCCGCCATGGGCGCTTGGGTTCACCAGCGGCTCAATGACCTTGTGGAACTCCACGATGGAGCCAGGCCAGCCGTGCGTGATGATCAGGGGCCGGGCCGCCGGGTGGGGCGAGCGTTGGTGGATGAAGTGGATGCTCACGCCGTCTATCGTCGTGACAAACTGTTCGAACCGGTTCAGCAAAGCCTCGCGCACCCGCCAGTCGTAGCCATCAGCCCAATAGCGGCACATGTCCTGAATCCAGGCCAGCGGGGCGCCTTGGGTCCAGTCGGCAACCAGTTCAGCGTCTGGCCAGCGGGTGGCGTGCAGGCGGCGTTGCAGATCAACCAGCACGTCGTTGGGGACAGCGATGCGAAAGGGGTGGATGGTGTCGGACATGGTGGAATGACCTTCAAAGAGCTTGCTGAAATAGTGGGGCGAATTGCGTGGTGATGCTTCTTGGGTGAGTATCGCACCCGCATATTCCTTCATCATGAGTTGACCTTTGCGAATCATGTGCATCAATTCCATGCCGGGCAGTACACATTTGGCGGCTCGTGCGGCGTAGCGATGGCGGGCAGCGCGGCGAACATGACGACCGTCACAGCAGGTGTTGGGGGATGCGTTGAGCGATGCCTTGAGCGATGCATTGAGCGATGCATTGAGCGATGTAGCAAAAGATTGAAGGTCATGTGCGGATTCCTACAATGCGGGTATGTTCTCAGAAGCCAAACCAACAGTACAGCCCATAGTCGCGCAGGACTCCCCACTGCTACAGCACCTCAACCCCGAGCAGCGCGCCGCTGTGGTGTTGCCCAATGAGCACGCGCTGATTCTGGCCGGCGCCGGTTCGGGCAAAACCCGTGTGCTGACCACGCGCATCGCCTGGCTGCTGCAAACCGGCCAGGTGTCGCCCGGCGGAGTGATGGCGGTCACATTCACCAACAAGGCCGCGAAGGAGATGATGACGCGCCTGAGCGCCATGCTGCCAGTCAACGTGCGCGGCATGTGGATTGGCACCTTTCACGGCCTTTGCAACCGGTTTTTGCGCTCGCATTTCAAGATGGCCGACTTGCCGCAGGCGTTCCAGATTCTGGACACACAGGACCAATTGAGCGCCATCAAGCGCCTGATGAAGCAATTCAACGTCGACGACGAACGCTTTCCCGCCAAACAAACCATGTGGTTCATTGCCGGCTGCAAGGAAGACGGCCTGCGCCCCAACATGGTGGAGGTGCGCGACGAAGACACCCGCAAGAAGATCGAAATTTACCAGCTCTACGAAGACCAGTGTCGGCGCGAAGGCGTGGTTGATTTTGGCGAGCTGATGCTGCGCAGCTACGAGTTGCTGCGCGACAGCGATCCCGTTCGCGAGCACTACCAGCGCCGTTTTCGCCATATCCTGATTGACGAGTTTCAGGACACCAACAAGCTGCAATACGCGTGGATCAAGATGCTGGCCGGCACCGGTGCCCATGGCTCTGCGCTGGATGAGACCAGCTTCAACCCCACTGGCAGCGTGTTGGCCGTGGGCGATGATGACCAGAGCATCTACGCCTTTCGCGGTGCGCGGGTGGGCAACATGGCAGATTTTGTACGCGAGTTCAAGGTCAAGCACCAGATCAAGCTGGAACAAAACTACCGCAGCGGCAGCAATATTCTGGATTCCGCCAATGCGCTGATCAGCCACAACAGCAAGCGCCTGGGCAAGAATTTGCGTACTGATCAGGGCCCTGGCGAGCCAGTGCGCGTCTACGAGTCCTCCAGCGACTTTGCCGAGGCGCAATGGATGGTGGATGAAATGAAACAGCTGGTGCGTGACGATGTGCCCAGAAAAGAAATAGCTGTTCTGTACCGCTCCAACGCGCAGAGCCGGGTGATTGAAACCGCCTTGTTCAACGCCGCCATCCCCTACAAAGTCTATGGTGGCCTGCGGTTTTTTGAGCGGGCCGAGATCAAGCACGCGCTGGCCTACTTGCGCATTCTGGAGAATCCCAATGACGACACTGCGTTCACCCGCATCGTCAACTTCCCGCCGCGTGGCATTGGTACGCGCAGCATTGAGCAGTTGCAGGATGTGGCCCGTGCTGCGGGATGTTCACTGCACGATGCGGTGAGCGCACTGGGGGGCAAGGCTGGTGCCAACATCGGCGCCTTCGTGGCCAAGGTGGATGTGCTGCGCGAGCAGACGCAGAGGATGACCCTGCGCGAGATCATTGAGCTGGTGCTCGACCACAGTGGCTTGATCGAGCACTATAAGGCTGACCGCGAAGGCGCAGACCGCATCGAGAATCTGGAAGAGCTGGTGAACGCCGCCGAGAGTTTTGTGACGCAGGAGGGATTTGGGCGTGATGCGGTGGCGCTGCCGGTCGATGAGCTGGCGGACCTGCCCGCAAACGTACTGACTCAGTCGCCCGCAAGTCAGGGGCTGGACCCTCGCTCGCCCTTTCCCATAGGAAAAGGGGGTGAGATGGATTTACCCCCTCGCCCGCGTGCGGGAGAGGGCAGGGGTGAGGGTGTGTTGGCGGGTGATACGCCCGACACCGACACTGGCGAAACCCTCTCTCCCCTCGCAGCCTTCTTGACCCACGCCGCACTCGAATCCGGCGACAACCAGGCCCAGGCCGGGCAGGACGCCATTCAGCTCATGACCGTGCACTCCAGCAAGGGCCTGGAGTTTGACTGCGTGTTCATTACCGGCATGGAGGAGGGCCTGTTCCCGCATGAGAACTCGATGAGCGACCACGATGGCCTGGAGGAAGAGCGGCGCCTGATGTACGTGGCCATCACCCGCGCGCGCAAACGCCTGTATCTGAGCCACTCGCAGACCCGCATGCTGCACGGCCGGACGCGCGACAACCTGAAGAGTCGGTTCTTTGACGAGTTGCCGCAAGACGCGTTGAAATGGATCACGCCAAAACCGCCCGCGTATCGGTCTGGGTTGGATAGTGCTACTAAAGTAGTATCTAACAATGTATATTTAACAAGGGCTATAGGCACATTTGGCAATGAAACTGGCGCGTCGTCGGGCGCAGGCGTGCCGCCACAGAAACAGCCTGTCGCTCAAGGTCTGCGCGCCAATATGAAGGTGTTCCACAACAAGTTTGGCGAGGGCACGGTGCTGTCACTCGAAGGCGCGGGCGACGACGCCCGAGCCCAGGTGAGTTTTCCGCGCCATGGGGTGAAATGGCTGGCGCTCAGCGTGGCAAAGTTGACGCCGATTTGAGCATAGCCTCCATGCGACAGTTATTCTTGAGTACGTGACTTCAACAACAAGAAAAGAATTGCGTCGCGCGAGCCAGTGTGATATATTTTCGAGAAACTAAATTAATTTTCGAATTTTCGAAACGCTTAATCTGTCGCGTAACCTGTCTGTCGCGCAACTTGTCGCGCAAGCACCGAATCTTCAGCAATGGTCACCGGACCAACGCGCAACAACATGAATACCCATGAAAGCAATTCAACTGAAGGGCGCTCCTGTCGGCGACGCCGCATCCCGACGGCCCGAGTTCTGGCGTGCTGGCGCGCTGCTTAGTGCTGGCTCTGCTTCAGGGCTTCGTTGCTTTGTGCGGGGCCTGTCCAGGCAGATCATCCGTATAAGCCTGTCTCCGAAAGTGTCCCCCAGAAAGACATTTCGCTCGATCAACGCAGTGGCTGTGATTATTGCTGCGGTCGCCTTGGTGCTGGCGAGCGCCGCCGCCATAGCGCAGTCCGGCCCCTATCCGAACCGCGCGATCAAGATCATCGTCCCGTACTCGGCGGGCACCGGAAGCGATGTGCTGGCACGCACCATCGGCCAGAACATGTCGGAGAAATCCCGCCAGCCGGTGATCATCGAGAACCGTGATGGCGGGGGAAGCCTGATCGGCACCATGGCCGCAGCGAAGGCGCCGGCCGACGGCTACACGATGCTCATCGTTGCAAACCCGTTCACGATCGTTCCCGCCCACAACACGAAGCCGCCCTACGACCCGCTCAAGGACTTCGTGCCCGTCGCAAAGTTTGCGACCATTCCGCTGGTGCTGGCTGGGGCGTCCAACCTTCCTTTCAGCAACGTGAAGGAACTGGTGGCTTACGCGAAGGCGAACCCGGGCAAGCTGAGTTACGCCTCTTCTGGCTCCGGCACCATCAGCCAGCAGGAGATGGAGCTGTTCAAGCAGGCTGCGGGCCTTGACATCGTCGAAGTCCCCTACAAGAGCACCGCACAGGCCATGACCGATCTGATCGGCGGACAAATCGCCCTGTTTCCGGTCGTGGTGCCGCTGGCGCTGCCGCACCTGCGCTCGGGGCGTGTCCGTGCCCTTGGCCTATTCGATACGCGCCGCTCGCCGCTTCTTCCTGATGTCGCTCTGCTCGCTGAAGAACTCCGCGTGCCCGGCTATGTACCGACTCCAGTCTGGTACGGTTTCGTCGCGCCGGCTGGAACGCCCCGTGAAGCGGTGGCAACCCTGAATGCATGGATCCTTGGCGCCATGCAGGCGACCGAAGTCAAGGAGCGTCTCGCGGCATCGGGTGCCCAGCCCATTAGCACGACCAACGACCAGTTTGCGGCCGATATGAAAGCGGAAGTCGAGAAAGCGGCTTTGATGGCCAAATCGCTCGGCATCGTTGCCAAATGAACCCGCTGGGCTGGTCAGAGAGGAAAGTTCATGTTTTTTCCGGAGACGCCATGACCGCTCTTGCAAGAACGACAAACGCAGCAGCCGTCCAGCAAGTCACTCACCCGATTGCGCTGGTTGCGGACAAGCTGTATCTGCTCGGAAGCAGCGTTCCCCTCGACGGCCGGATCAGTTGGGTACCGCCGCAGGCCAGGGGCTGGCAGCCGCTCAACACCTATGTGCTGCTGGAAGGTGCATCTGTACTGATCGTCGATCCCGGTGTGTACGCGCATCGAACGATTATTCGTGAACAGCTGGCACTGCTCGTTGAGCCGGGGCGAAAAATTTCCATTTTCGTGACACGGCCCGAGCCGGACGTCACCGGGAACATTGGGGAGCTCGCAAGCTGCTATCCAGTCGAAAAGCTCTATGCCGGCGGCGGACCCAACCCGTTCGACGCATTCGAGTCAACCATGTTGATGGACCCGGCCAGCCGCGGCAACCGCATTCAGATGGAGCGCATGTTGCCGGGCTTCAAGATGCCCCTGGGCGACGGGCGCGGCGTCGAGATGCTGCGCCCTACCATTCGGCTTTTGTCCACCTTCTGGGGATATGACGCCGCGACCGGCACCCTGTTCACCTCGGATTCGTTCGGCCACACGGTCCAGAGCGCGCCCGATGCGCCACGGGTGCTGCGCAGTGGCGCGGACAGCCAGACGGACCCTGCAACTGTCAAGTCCCACCTCCTGGCCAAATTCGGGTGGCTGGCTCACGCCAAGACACGTTCGATTCTCAACAACTTTGACGAGATGCGCGGCAAGCGGGTGATCGAGAGAATCGCCCCATGCCACGGCCTCGTCATCGAAGGACCTGACATGGTAAAACTGCATCTGGACGCAGTTCGCGCTGTCCTTGAGGAGTTGGCGTCATGAAGCGCGAACTACATCAGCTTCCACGCGAGATTGCCCCTGGCGTGTGGTGGGTCGGCGGTTGCCTCGAAAGCGCGGCATTCGACCACCCGGTGCACTTTCATGTCTCTGCCTACCTGATTGTCGGCACCGAGAGGGCGCTGCTGGTGGACACGGCGGCCCCGGCGATGTGGCCGGAACTCAGCAACGACCTGGACCGCATCCTCGGTCACCGCACACTGGACTATGTTGTGCCCACCCACCCGGAAATCCCGCATGCGGGAAACCTTGGCAAACTGCTCGACAAGTATCCGAAGGCGATTGCGACCGGTGACCTGCGGGACTACCACCTCTATTTTCCGGACCACGTCGATCGAATGCAGTCGGTACCCCACGATACGACCATCGAATTGGGTGGCGGTTATCGCGTCACCATTCTGGACGCAATCATCGAGGACCTTCCCAACACGGTCTGGTGTTACGAACACAAGCAGCAGGTTCTTTTCCCGGTGGACGCGCTGGGCTACGGACACCTGCCTCAGACTCCGGAGTTCCCGGACGAATATCTGCACCGGGCCGGCGAGTGCGCCCTGCTCTCCAGCGAACTGCGTGAGCCACCCGCACTCGATCTTGCCACCTACCTGACACAGTCCTCGCTGTACTGGAGCCGCTTTGTCGAGATCACGCCCTTCATGGTCCGGCTGGAGCAACTTCTGGTCAAGTACCCGGCCAAGCTAATCGCACCCGCGCATGGGAGCGTAATCGACGATCTGAATGTCGTCATGCCGGTGATGCGGGAGGCCCACCGCAAGTCTTTCGTCGGCTGATCGGCGCAGGCCGAACCTCTCAACTGTAGAAACACACTATGCCCGTTTGCGTCGTCACTCGAATTTGCCTTGCAGCGGTGTTGGCCGGCACTGCGGCGCTTGGTCAGGCTGCCGATGTTTGGCCGACCCGGCCGATCACGATCGTGGTGCCGTCTGCTGCGGGCGGCGGCGGCGATATTGTGGCCAGAGACCTGGCCGGCCAACTGTCCGAAGGACTGCGACAAACAGTCATCGTGGAAAACCGAGTCGGGGCGGGCGGGCTTATCGGTACGAAATATGTCGCCAATGCGGCACCCGATGGCTATACGTTTCTGATGGGGACTCAGTCGACGCTGGCGGTAGGCCCCCTGCTGGGCAAGAACCTGGAGTTTTTGCCTGGCAAGGCGTTCTCCGGCGTCAGCCTTGTGGCAAGCTCGCCGCTTCTGCTGGTCGCACACCCGACTTTCCCTGCCAAGACCGTGCCTGAACTGGTGGCGCTGGCCAGGAAACAGCCCGGTGGAATCAACTATGGGTCAGGTGGATTTGGCACCACGCCACATATGGCGGGGGAGCTTCTCGCGCTGACAACTGGCATCAGGATGACCCATGTGGCCTACAAGGGCGAGCAGCCGGCCATGACGGATCTGATGGGCAACCAGATACCGTTGGCCTTCGCCAACCTGCCCACGGCCTGGCCTTTGGTCAAGGGCGGCAAGCTGCAGGTGCTGGCCATTACCAGCGCCATACGCTCGCCGGCGGCACCAAATGTGCCGACTGTCGCGGAGTCAGGTGTGCCAGGCTTCGAAGCGGCGACCTGGTTCGGCGTGGTGGCACCCAGGTCCACACCCAAGGAAATTATCGACAAACTCAGCGCGGAAATCGGAAAGGCCCTGGAAAGCCCGCAGGTGCGCCAGTCAATGCAGGCGCAGGGATTGATACTGTATAAAAGTACGCCGTCACAGTTCGACAAGCACATCGCAGCCGAGTACGAAAAATGGGCACGTGTAATCAAAGAGGCGAACATTACCGGCACTCCTTGAGCCGCGCCTGTTATTGTTTAATCAACAATGGACAGCCCTGCAATCATTTTGCTCAATGTGATTGCGGCGTTTTTGAAGACCCAAACATCATGAAGTGAGGATTGTGCTTTGCCTGGTTTGATCATGGCAGCTTTCTTTTCGAGATTAAGAAAATAAATTCGATTAACAGAATCACTGTAAATCATTTTCCCTGTCCTGCTTATGAGGGTACTCACGTGTCGATTGGGGAATCCTGCATTACTGTACTGCGTGCGATTGGAAAAAAGCGTCTGCATCTTGAGCATCACAGAGATGCCATCGCTAGTGCGGTGCCGAGATCAGGCCAGAGTAAACAGCGCACCTTCCATGGCAATGGCCGCGCCACAAAACTCGCTGGCCTGCATGCGCTGAACCAGCGCCTGATCGGCGCTCCACGATAGCGCCCGGCATCCGGTGTCGGTATCGGCCAGTACCAGTGCGCGCGGCGCCTGTCCTTTGTCATGCAGCACGGTGTAGCCGGCTACGACACCCTTGCCATGGAAAGCGTCTACCACCTCCCGGGTCTCTGTGACGCTAGCCGTTTCAGCGGTGACATCTTTGAACCCGAAGCCACTGGCGGGCGGCTGGCTGGTCCACAGACCGAATCCCTGCTTGGTCAGAATCCCC
>JANMVO010000154.1:0-2244 GCA_031392805.1 Rhodoferax sp.
GCTGGCTTGCCGGTGGGGCTGCAAATGGTCGCCAGAAGTCACTGTGAAACCGATATTTTTCGCGCGGCGGCGGCGTTTGAGGCCGCTCAACCTTGGTTGCTATATAGTAAGTAGCTAACTATGTAGTATAGACAATGGCTAGAGGCATATTTGATCTGCTAAATGGCAAAACAACCCTTGTTTATGACATATATGCTTTTGGCTCAACTGGCAGCCAGCCCCGCAATGTCGCGGCGGGCTCGGCCTTAATCAAGCCCACATGGTCAAAATCCCAGGCCACCGCGCCAGAGGTGCCAGTTACCCCTTAAGAAACAGCACGCGCATTTGCGGTGCAGTCCAAAATTTCCTTGGGCATGGAGACTTTGCGGGCCTGCTCCACATGGTGGCTGCGCCGGCTTGCACATCACGCTGCCGCGCGCAGCAGGATGTCAGCTACTTCCCCCGGCGCATCCAGCATCAGGTCATGGCCATGGGGCAGATCAATCACCGTCCAGTCAGGCAGGGAACGGCGCGGCGCCGCGAAGCCAGCCATCATTTCAGAGGCGTACTTCTCGGCCAGCACATAGAATTTGTGCGCGATGCGGTCGCGCACGGTGACCGTCGGCAAACTGTCCCGCAATGACTGGTACGGCTGGCGCGTGCATTGCGCGTCGACCCAGGCCCGGTCCTTTTCATTGACTTGGAAAACCGCTGCGGAAGTGGGCGCCATATAGCCGCCCCCCGCAGACAACGCCAGCGCATCGAAGCGAACTTTTGATGCGGGCGTGGAATAGTCCAGCACCGACTTGCCCGCATCTGGAACCATGGCGTCAAGGTAGACCAGCGACTTGACGCGGCCCTCCAGCGCCTCTACCGCGCCGGTGATGACCATCCCGCCGTAAGAGTGGCCGCAGAGCACCACCTCGTGCAGGTCTTCCCACTTGAAGAGGTTCACCACGTCATCAACGTGGGTCTTGAGGCCGATGGATGGCGACAGCAGATGGGACCGGTCGGCCAGGCCGGTGAGCGACGGCGCGTAGACACGGTGGCCTTGCGCCCGAAGCAACTCAGCCACGCGCTGGTAGCACCAGCCCCCATGCCATGCCCCATGGATCAGCACAAAGGTGGCCGGCTTGCGTGCTGGGGTGAGCGGCGGCGCGTCGGCCGTGGCCGCTGGCTCAAAGGAATAGTTCATGGGGTCTCCTGCAGGTTGTTGGTTGATGGTTGATGGCGCATCGGGCTCCACCACCAATTATCAATCGTTGTGGGCGCTGCGATGCGCCCCGCCCGAGGTGTGCTTTTCAATGTAGCTGAAAAGCTCGTACATCACCATTGCCATCGCACAGCTTTCGAGTGGTTTTCTGTTCATGACGGGTTCGGGACGGCGGGTTCAAGCCGGTTGCTGATGTGGGGTGGCGGCAGCGGTTTGACGCAGGTCGCCAATGTGCCCGCGCAGCTCATGCACGATGTCGGTAGGCGAGCCAGACGTTCTGGAAATCAACAAACCAGGGCTGGGGCATGTTTTGCATCACTTTTACCTGTTAAATCGGCCTCTAGCCCTTGTGTACATTGCATTATTAGCTACTATTATAATAGCATTCAAAAAAATTACTTCCTGGCAGGCAGCACGTTGAGTCCGGCCTTGGTGGGCAGGAAGCTGCCGTTCCACACCGCGTCCGGGTTCACCCGGCTCTTGGCGTTGAATGCGTGCCACCGAGCTTTTTGCCGTTGAGGTCAGCCGGTGTTTTTATGCCGGATTTTTTGAGCGCCATGACCCAGGCCAGGCCAGGCCAGCAGATCGCTCAAGCTGCGGGCAATCACTTTGGTCGCCTTGCGCAAATCTTCGAGCTCAAGGCGTTCATCCGCACGCTTGGCATGGGATTCGAGAACAGAGCGCGGGCCAGCGCCGTAAATCACGCCTGGGATGCCGGCTTCGCAGAACAGGCGCACGTCGGTGTAAAGCGGCGTGCCCATGGCGGGAATGGGCTCGCCAAACACTGCCTGGCCGTGTTTTTGAATCGCCGCCACCAAGGGCTTGTTGCCCGGCAGCGCTTGCATTGACCGGGCCAGCAATATGCGTTTCACATCGACCGAGATACCGGGCGATTGCGCGGCTGTGTCCGTGATGATCTGGCGCAGCAGGGCTTCAACCCCGGCCGGATTTTCTTCAGGAATCATGCGGCGGTCGAGCTTGAACGTCACCCGCCCCGGAACCACATTGGTGTTGCTGCCGCCCTGAATCGTGCCGATGTTGAGGTACGGATG
>JANMVO010000162.1:0-2557 GCA_031392805.1 Rhodoferax sp.
CCACCGTTGGCACCGAGATTGACGACAGCGTGGTGACCACCAAAGTCAAGTCTGCATTGCTGAATGACCCGGAAATCAAAAGTCTTGATTTCAAGGCCGTCACACGCAAAGGGGAGGTGCAGTTGAGCGGGTTTGCCGCCAACCAGTCGCAGATTGACCGGGCGATCACCGTGATCAAGGCAGTGCCCGGCGTCAAGAACATCGACAACAAAGTGAGTCTGAAGGGCGCGCCGGTGACAGTGGGCACCAAAGTGGACGATGGCATTGTGACAACCCAGATCAAGGCGGCGCTGCTGGCGGATGCGAACATCAAAAGCCTGGACATCGCTGTCGTCACGCTCAAAGGTGAAGTCCAGCTCAGCGGCTTCGTTGACAACCAGACTCAAATTGACCGCGCGGTTGCGGTCGCGCGGGGGATTGAGGGGGTCAGCAGTGTCATCAACGACATGAGCGTCAAAAAATAGCCCGGAACTCGGGGTCCTCCCATCCACCCTAAGTACTGCGCATCACTTCCATTCAACGGTCACATTTTCAGGAGATAACTTATGAAACACAGCATTAATTTTGGCTCAGTCATGGGCCTTGCCGTTGCACTCACAGTGGGGGGGTGCGCCAACACGAATGCCCCGGCCAGTAACACCGGTACTGGGGGTGCATACCCGCAATCTACAAATTCAGGCAGCGGCAATCCGGGCGCCTACGCGGGCTATGGCGTCGTTCAGTCCATCGAACTGGTGCAACATCAGGCCAACACCGGTATCGCCGGCACGGGCATCGGGGTTGGTGCCATCGCGGGTGCCGTGGTTGGCGGCATCGTTGGCAACCAGGTGGGGGGCGGCACAGGCAACACGGTAGCCACCGTGATTGGTGCGGCTGGTGGCGCCTATGCCGGCAACGAAATTGAAAAGCGAAACCAGAAGTCCACCAATGCCTACAAATTATCGGTTCGCATGAACGATGGCTCCAGTCAAACGCTGACGCAAAGCGAAAATCCCGATGTTCGGGTGGGAGACCGCGTGAGGATCGACAACGGAGTGGCACGGCGGTACTGATATCGTCAAGAACGAGTTATTAATTAAAGAAGCCAACCCGCCCGAAGTAGGGGGGGGCGGCGCCGTTGGGCATCCTTTGGGGCCACGCTCCTTGTCAGGGATGATTCTCTGGTGTGAATTGCACAATTTCGAGTTTCTGCGTCCAAAATGCAAATCACTTCGCCCGGACGGGCGAAGCCAGGTGGAACGCACCATGTGCTAAAAAATGAGGCAAGATATTTTGAATAGAACGGGGGTTTTCGGCCAGCATGCAAGTACCAGATTCATCCTGATCAATCCCAGCCACGCCGGCAATGTGGGTGCTGCCGCGCGCGCCATGAAAGTCATGGGGTTTGACGATCTGGTGCTGGTGGCCCCGCGCTGGGCCAATGTTCTGCGCCGCGAGGAAACCATCCAGCGGGCCAGTGGTGCGCTGGACGTGCTGGACCAGGCGCGCATTGTGGCGACGCTGGACGAGGCGCTCGACGGCATGACGCACCTGTGTGCCACGGCGATGACGCCAAGAGACTTTGGCCCGCCCACATGCGCGCCCCGTGAGCACTTTCAATTGCTACTACATATAGAGCAAACTATTGACTATACACAAGGGCTAGAGCCTGAAAAATCACCTGATAGACATAAAAATGACGCGCCAGTGGCGCTAGCGGCACAGTCTGCGACAAAAGAGCTGTCAGAGGTGCCCGCGGTTCCCGCGCCGCACGGCATCGCGTTCCTGTTCGGCTCGGAGCGCTTCGGCATGCGCAATGAAGACGTGTACCGGTGTCATGTGTGCCTGAGCATTCCCACCAACCCGGCATTTGGCTCGCTCAACATTGGCGCGGCTTTGCAGGTCATCGCCTACGAATGGCGTCTGGCGCTCGGCGGATTTGCGGATGCGGCGACCAACCAGCCTGTTGCAGCACCGGCGGCGGCGTCGGTTCGACAAGCTCAGAACGCGCCCGGCTCGGCCGCAGTGGGCGACATTGCTCGCACAGACATGCGGGCCGACGCCCGGCAGGTGTCCGGCATGCTGGCGCATCTGGAGCAGTCTCTTGAAGCGATCGGCTTTCTTGACCCCGCTGCGCCCAAGAAACTGATGCCGCGCCTGAACCAGCTTTTCAACCGGGCTGGCGTGACGCAGGAGGAAATCCATATTCTCAGAGGGGTTGCCAAAGCCATGCTGGCGTCGGCAGCCCGCGCGAAAGACTAGCCTGTACCCAAGTGATGTCATAACTAAAAAGAGGGTGCGCGCGAAGTCCGGCGAAGCCAAAAATGGACCGCTGCGGTCGATTTGCAGTCGAGGCTCCCAAAGTCCGGCAGGCTGCTAGACTCGCGAGACCAGACCGCCGCCACGCTCACGCTTCAACCATGTTTTCACGCCTTCGCTCCGACATTCAGTGCATCCTCGACCGTGACCCCGCTGCGCGCAGCACCTGGGAGGTGGTGACCTGTTACCCCGGTTTGCACGCCCTGGTGCTGCACCGGCGCGCCCACTGGTGCTGGCTGCACGGCTATAAATGGCTGGG
>JANMVO010000188.1:0-1649 GCA_031392805.1 Rhodoferax sp.
CACCAGGGGCATCGCGACGGGCGACAGCGCGAACGTGGGATTGGGCAGTTCTTTCATGGCTCACTCCTTTGTTTGCCTTCATCTCTGAACAACGAAACTGGTTTGGCCGGCCGGGCTGAAAAAAGCCCCGGTGACAGGGACTTTTGGGGCGTAAGGGGCTTCGCATCTCAATCACAGGCAGATGGCCGCATCGGGGGCCGGCTTGCCGTCAGGGCGGATTGGCGTCAGCCCGTCAAGCCAGGGCTGCGCTCCCGGCTTGAAGCGCAGACCACCGGGGCTGCCCGCCATGGCACGCGCGGTGCAGCGCAAAATGCGCAGCCCCTGCTGAGCCACATCGAGAGCAACGGCCGCGCCGATGCTTCGGGGACTCGAACTTTCGGGGTGCTGCGCTAGACAAACCATGCAGCGATTGTGAAAACCAGGGGTGACGCAATGATGTCAGTCTAGTGGCAGTTGCATGACAGCGCTGCCGTTGTGGCGACGCGCACACAGTTTGCTGAGAGGTGCGATGAAGCTGCGCACGGGCGACGAGGCGCAACCGGTACATGGCCGGTGCATGAATACTTGCTAGCTATCAAATTAATAGCTGTTAGCCTAGGTTCTTCCATGGCTGCAGCCATAATCTTACTATGTCATAAAATAGGGCACGATATGGTCATCATTGATCCTGACAGGAGGCGTGATGGACATCTCCAGGGCATTCGAGCCCTACATGGCTCATTTGGCTGAAGGACTGGGTCACGCGGACCGGCATGCAGGATTGACCGGTTACTGCACCGGCCTGATGCTGCCGTTGTCGCGCAAGAGCGTCGAGCCGATGGCAGCGCGGGTTGACCCGCTGCACGCCAGCGCCCGCCACCAGTCGCTGCACCACTTTGTCGCCAAGGCGCACTGGAGCGACCAGTAACTGCTGCGACGCGTCGCGCAGTGGGTCGTGCCACTGATGGCTTTCACTGCCGGCGGCTGGTGGATCATTGATGACACCGGATTCCCCAAAAAAGGCATTCATTCGGTGGGCGTGGCCCGCCAATACTGTGGCGTGCCGGGCAAACAGGACCACTGCCAGGTGGCCGTCAGCGTAACGCTGGCCGGTGAAGAAGGCAGCCTGCCGGTGGCCTGGCAACTGTACTTGCCCCACATCTGGGAGCAAGACGCTGTTCTCAGGAAGAAGGCGGGGATTCCCGAACACATTGAGTTTGCGACCAGGCCCCCAATTGCCCTGCAACAGCTGCGCAACCTGCTCAGTGAAGGCGCCCCCCGGCACTGCGTGCTGGCCGACGCCGGCTACGGCATTGACTACGCGTTTCGTCAAGGGCTGACCGATCAGGGCCTTGCCTACGTGGTCGGCATCACCTCGGCTGTCGTGGTCTGGCCTCCCGGTGTGGCGCCACTACCGCCCAGGCCGTACAGCGGCATGGGCCGTCCGCCAGTAATGCCAAGGCGTACCGCCAAACGACAACCGGTGAGTGTCAAAACTCTGGCACATGACTTGTCTGAGAGCGCCTTCCAGCGCATCAGCTGGCGCGAGGGCGCTAACCAGCGCTTGACGGGTCGCTTTGCGGCGCTGAGAGTGCGCTGCGCCGGGGGCAACGTGGGCAAGGCCCGCCTTCTGCCTGAACAGGGGCTGCTCATCGAGTGGCCCGCTGATC
>JANMVO010000202.1:0-2534 GCA_031392805.1 Rhodoferax sp.
TTCATTGGCTGCCAGTGTGCCCTTCCCGTCGCGCCTGGGCACGCCGCAAGACTATGCCAAGCTGGCCCAGCATATATTTGAAAACGACATGCTGAACGGCGAAGTGATCCGGCTGGATGGTGCGATTCGGCTGGCACCCCGATAGAACTGATTTCGGGTTAAAAACAGCCCTAGCCCGCATAAAACAAGCGTAGTAAGCTATTTATTATATAGCAATCATGAAACACTTCAAACACATCTCCGCCCGCCTGGCGATGTTTGCGGTGCTCGCTGCGCTGCTGGGCTGCGCAGGTCCGGTCGCGTTTAACTACAGCCCGCCAATTCAGTCCGAGGTATCTTCGGTCTATTCTGAAAAACCGGGCTGGGCGACGCGCAAATTTGCCGTCGCGGCGGCTAACCCGCTGGCCACGGATGCCGGTTACCAGGTTCTCAAGGCCGGTGGCAGTGCAATCGATGCCGCCATTGCCGTGCAAATGGTCCTGACCCTGGTGGAGCCCCAAAACAGCGGCATTGGCGGTGGCGCATTTTTGCTGCACTTCAACGGCCAGTCAGTTGAGGCGTTTGATGGGCGCGAAACGGCACCCGCAGCCGCCGACGAAAAGCTGCTGATGGGCGCAGATGGCAAACCGCTGGCGTTTTACGATGCGGTGGTAGGTGGCCTCACGGTGGGCACGCCGGGTACCGTCGCCATGCTGGAGATGGTGCACAGGCAGCATGGCAAATTGCCCTGGGCAAAACTGTTTCAACCCGCGATTGCACTGGCGACAAAAGGCTTCAAGGTCAGCCCCAGGCTGAATTCCCTGCTGGGCGCCGAGCAACATCTCAAAAAAGATCCGGTGGCCAAGGCGTATTTTTACACGGTCGATGGCACGCCGCATGAGGCCGGTTATGTGCTGCGCAACCCGGCGCTGGCCGAGGTGCTGAAAAAAATCGCGGCCGGTGGTTCGAAAGCCTTGCACGAAGGAGAAGTGGCCCAGGCCATCGTAGACAAGGCTCGAAAGCACCCCAGCAACCCTGGCAGGCTGAGCCTTGCTGATCTGGCGGGCTATAAGGCCATCCGGCGCTTGCCCCTGTGCCACGACTACCGGGCCAGCGAGCATGATTTTCGGGTGTGCGGCTTTCCGCCACCCAGCTCAGGGGCGATTGCCATTGGGCAGATTCTGGGTCTGCTGAATTTCACCAATGCAGCTTCATATCCACTGGAAAATGGATTGCCTTCGGCCCATTGGCTGCACCTGTACACCGAGGCTTCACGCCTGGCGTTTGCGGATCGGGCGCAATATTTGGCTGACCCGGATTTTGTGCAGCCACCAGACGGCAACTGGATGAGTCTGCTCGAACCGGGCTACCTGGCTGATCGCGCCAAATTGATTGGGCAAACCGCCTACGCCATGAGCATGAAGACCGCCAAACCCGGCACACCTGGCGCATTAAAAACCTCTTCTGCACCGATTTATGCGCCGATGCCGGAACAAGTTGAGTACGGCACCTCACACATCTCCATCGTCGATGCTTATGGCAATGCGATTGCCATGACCACCACCATTGAAGATGGGTTTGGATCGCGCCAGATGGTGAACGTGGACGCAGGTCTGTCCGGTGGCTTTTTGCTGAACAATGAACTCAGCGACTTCAGCTTTGCGCCCACCGATGCATCAGGTGCTCCTATTGCCAACCGGGTGCAGCCTGGCAAACGCCCCCGCTCCAGCATGTCCCCCACGCTGATTTTTGATAAATCTACCGGCGCGCTGGTGATGAGTGGCGGCAGCCCTGGCGGCGCGCTCATCATTCATTTCACGGCAAAAACCATTTATGGCGTGCTGAATTGGGGCATGTTGCCGCAACAGGCCATTAACCTGCCCAATTTCGCCTCGCTGAATGGCCCGACGCTGTTGGAAGAAAAGCGCTTTCCCACCGCAACGGTGGAGGCCCTCAAGGCGCGCGGCCACGAGGTTCGCGAAGTCAACATGACCAGCGGCCTTCAGGCCATCACGCGTGGCCAGGCCCATGGCGTGCCGTTGTGGATGGGCGGCGCCGACCCGCGCCGTGAAGGCGTGGTGATGGGGGATTGAGACCGCTAAATTTTGAACGTGCACCCACTCGTCAGCACCGACTCGTCATCACTCACTCGTTACCAGCCACTCGTCACGACCAACAAGGACCGGGAGATACCCATGTTGCAGCTAGCGCGTTTTGTTCTCACCGTCATCCTGGCGGCTTCGCTGGTTCCCCAGGCGCTGGCGCAGGACAGCGTTCAGCCGAACCGGGTGCAGGGCCTGGTCGCGTTCAGTTCAGATGAAGGCATTGCGCGTTTTGTGCGGGCCGGGGCGAAAGTTGATTTTCCTGCGCTGGCAAATCAGTTTGAGGCCCAATCCAACGTCGCCTTTTGTGGTCCGACCACTGCCGCCATCGTGCTCAACACGGTGCGCGCCAGGAGCCTGGATTTGCCCCGTGACCGCAGCCGCTTGCGCCCCGAAGACCTTCAGTACGTGCCCAGCGGATTCGACCTGTCCGTGCCGCGCTTCACCCAGGAC
>JANMVO010000237.1:0-6806 GCA_031392805.1 Rhodoferax sp.
AGCTGCCTGCGCTCAATGTCCAGGCCCCAGTCTGCTACGGGACCGAGTTTGGGCGAGAGGCCAAAGAAAATCAGCAGCATGTCGAGCGGGACAGAGCTCGTGCTGCCATCCACGCCTGTTACGGTGATGGCGGACAAGCGGTCGTCCTGGGCCTCAAATGCGGTCACCTGGCCGACCATGAAATTCATCTGACGGGCCTCGCACAGCGCGCGCATTTTTGCCACGCTGGCGGGTGCGGCGGCAAAGCCGTCACGCCGGTGGATCAGGGTGACCGACTTTGCCTTGTTGTTGCCGTCTTTGACAAAATCCAGCGCCCAATCCAGCGCCGAGTCGCCGCCGCCCAAAATCACCACATTCTGGTTGGCAAAGCCGGCACGGTTGCTGACCTTGTAAAACACCTGCTGTGCAGCATTGGCTGCAGAGAATTTGTCGATTCCCTCCAGATTCAGCAAACGCGGCTGGAACGCGCCCATCCCTGCCGCTATGAAAATAGTTTTGGTGAGGAAACGCGTGCGAGAAGGTGTTTCAGAAGACGTTTCAGAAGATGCATCAGATGACACGCCAGATGACACGCCAGATGAGGTTTCCACCAGAAAGCGGCCATCCTCCTGTTTCAAGAGGGTGCTCACCTCCTGACTGTAGTGAAACGTGGCCGCAAACGGCGCAATCTGCTTCATCAGGCTGTCAGTCAGCTCTTTGCCGGTGCAGACAGGCACGGCAGGAATATCGTATATGGGTTTGTCAGGGTAGAGCTCGATGCACTGACCGCCGGGGTAGGGCAGCAAGTCTATGACGTGGGCCTTGATCTCCAGCAGGCCCAGCTCAAACACCTGAAACAGGCCCACCGGACCCGCGCCGATGATGACGGCATCGGTTTCTATTGTTGGTGCGTTCATGCCGGACACCGCCTTCATCGAACCAGCAACGCCAGCTTGCCGGTCTTGTCTTTCCAGTCGTCGGCGTCGAGCGGCGGTGCCTTGCGTTTGGTGATGCTCTTCCAGCCGGACAGCTTGGCCAGTTCAGCATTGAGCTTGGTCATGTGCTGCTGGTCGGCAGGCACGTCTTCCTCGGCGTAAATGGCATTCACCGGGCATTCCGGAATGCACACCGCGCAATCAATGCACTCATCAGGGTCGATGGTCAAAAAGTTGGGACCTTCGCGAAAGCAGTCCACGGGGCAGACATCCACGCAATCGGTGTACTTGCATTTGATACAGGCTTCGGTGACGGTATGGGTCATTTTGTAATTTTGTGCACAGAGGTGGAAATCCCCGATTTTATTGGGTTTCCGGAGTCGAAGATATCCGCATGGCCTTGGCCGGCCCGAGTTTGCCGGAGGTGTCTCAGTTCACCAGCACCGCACCCGCAGTTTTGTGCGACGCGGTATCAACCAACACCATGGCGCCCAAAACCCGCGAGCGGCTGTACGGCAGGGTGGCCACGGGCTCCTGCAAACTGAGCTCGACATGGCCAATTGCATTGGGCTCAAGCTGCGCGGCATCTTCCTCGGCCAGCGTGTTGATGTTGAGCCGGTGAACAATGCGCTTGACTTTGGCTTTGACCCAGCGGTGGCCGTGCAAGGCCCAGTAGACACGGCCCGCCACCAGGGGTTCATCGTCCATCCAGGCGATGGTGGTCTTGAGTTCACGGGCCGGTGCAAAGGAATGGCCGTCGGACTCATGGGCCAGCAGCCAGTCGCCGCGCGATACATCCACTTCGCGGTCCAGCACAATGCCTGCGCCGTGGCCTGCCAGCACCGGGCCCGGCGTGCGCACATGATTGAGCACCTGCGCCACCAAGGCGGTTTGCCCGCTGGGCAGGATTGAGACCTGTTGGCCGACCCGGACAGCGCCAGTCGCCACACGTCCCCAAAACACCCGACGCCCCTGGGAGGTATCGCTGCTGCCAGAAAACTTTTCGACCCACTGCACGGGAAAGGCAAATGGGGCTGTCACCTCGGCCGGGGTGGAGGGCAACTGCTCAAGAATCTGCAGCAGGCTCGGGCCGCTGTAGGCGCACCAGCTGCTGCTTTGCACTGGCTGGCCGGTGTCGTGAAGGTGGTCGCAGCGGTCCACCACGTTCCAGCCCTTGAGGGCGGAAATCGGAACAATCGCGGTGGCGGTGATCCCTGCTGATCTGGCAAAGCCTGTGAGCGCAGCGCTGATGTTCTTGAAGGCCAGCGTCGAGTCCGCCACGGCATCAAGCTTGTTCACTGCAAAAACGATGGACGGCACTCGCAGCAAATTGACCAGCAACGAATGGCGGCGGGTTTGCACCAGCAGATCCAGCTGCGGGTTCTGCCAGTCCAGCTTGGTTGCGTCGACCAGCACGACCGCTGCATCGGCGCTGGAAGCGGCCGTCACCATGTTGCGGGTGTATTGCTCGTGCCCTGGCGTGTCGCCAATGATGAATTTGCGCGATTCGGTGGCAAAGTAGCGGTACGCCACGTCTATCGTGATGCCCTGCTCGCGCTCCGCAGACAGGCCGTCCGTCAGCAGTGCCAGATCGGTTTCGCCCTGGCGCTGCACGCCCGCCAGGTGGTCTTGCAGCACCGCTTTGCTGTCCACCAGCAGGCGGCCAATCAAGGTGCTCTTGCCGTCGTCCACCGAGCCGCAAGTGATGAACTTCAGCGCTGATTGGGTGTCAAATTGGCCTGTAGCCCTTGTGTTATCTATATAGTTAGCTATTTGTTTAGTAGCAATCATCAAAAATACCCATCTTTCTTGCGCTTCTCCATCGAAGCCTCGGAGGTCTTGTCGTCCATGCGGGTGGCACCGCGCTCGCTGACATCTGCGGCCAGGGTTTCGATCACAATCTCGGCCGCGCTGGTGGCCAGGCTTGGCACGGGACAGGTGCAGGTGATGTCGCCCACGGTGCGAAAGCGCACGTCGCGTGACTCGGCCTGTTCACCCTCAAGCAGCGGCGTGAGCTCAGTCACGGGCACCAACAGACCTTTGCGTTCCACCACGTCGCGTTTGTGCGAATAGTAGAGCGACGGCAGGCCAATCTGCTCGCGCTCGATGTACTGCCACACATCCAGCTCGGTCCAGTTGGAAATCGGGAACACACGAAAGTGTTCGCCCGGTTGAATGCGGGTGTTGAACAGCGTCCACAACTCGGGGCGCTGGGCCTTGGGTTGCCACTGTCCGAAGCTGTCGCGGTGGCTGAAGATACGCTCCTTGGCGCGGGCTTTTTCTTCGTCGCGGCGGGCGCCGCCTATCAGCGCGTCAAAGCGGAATTCGTCAATCGCCTCCAGCAGCGTGACGGATTGGTGCACGTTGCGCGATTCGCCGGGATGGGCCAGGCGCACGGTGCCGCGCTTCATTGAGTCTTCAACATTGCGCACGATCAGCTCGGCACCGAGTTCTTTGGCGCGCGAGTCGCGGAAGTCGGTGACCTCGTGGAAATTGTGGCCAGTGTCAATCATCAACAGCGGGTACGGAATGCGCCCGACGCTTTGCCCGACGCCTTGCCCGCTGCTTTGCCCGCCGCTTTTCTTGTCGATGAACGCTTTTTCTGCACACTTGAGCAGTACCAGCGAGTCCTTGCCGCCCGAGAAAAGCAGGGCGGGGCGCTCAAACGTGGCGGCGACTTCGCGCAGGATGAAGATGGTTTCTTCCTCAAGTGCATCCAGGTGCCGGTTGCTAAGGTGGGTCAAGCGTTCATGGGCCAGCAATTCGTGCTCCAGCAGGTCAGATTTCAGGCGGGCGTTCATGCGTTGGCCTCCTCTTTTGATGGGTTGTCAGTTGCGTGCAATTCACTCTGCGCCACGGGCAGTTCACTCTGCGACACATGCAGACCACATTCCTTGGCGGTCTCATCTTCCCACCACCAGCGGCCGGCGCGAAAGTCTTCGCCCAGGCTGATGGCACGGGTGCACGGCGCGCAGCCAATGCTGGGGAAAAACTGGTCATGCAGCGGGTTGTAGGCCACGTTATGGAGGCTGATGTAGTGCCAGACGTCGCCCCAGGTCCAGTCGGCCAGGGGGTTGAACTTGACGCGGCCCGCCTCTGACCCGTCTTTCAGCGGCACCTCGGCGCGGGCGCCCGACTGTACGCGGCGCAGGCCGGTGATCCAGGCCTTTTTGCCCTTGAGTGCGCGTTCCAGCGGCTCCATCTTGCGGATGCCGCAGCAGGCTTTGCGAAGATCGATGCTTTTGTACATGGCATTTTTTCCCTCACGAGAGACAAATTGAATGACGCTCTCACTGACCGGTGTGTAGACCTCTACCTTGGCGCGCGATGAGGCTTTGAGCTGTTCCAGCAGCTGCAAGGTCTCAGCATGCAACATGCCGGTTTCCAGCACGAAGATGCCAATGTTTGATCCCAAATCGCCGGGCATGCTGTTGATCAGGTGGCTGATCACCATGTCTTCCGCACCAAGGCTGGAGGCCTGGGTGATCAGGGACGTGGCGCCGGGCGCGTAATCAACGGCGGCCTGGTGCAGCAGCGCTTTGGTGGTTGCCAGTTTCGCGTCGAAGTCGCTGGACGCGCGGGCGTGCAGCGCGACGGCGGACGCCTGGGCGGCGGGCGCGAATGACGGCACAGAGCGCGACGAAGCAGACGCGCCGGGTGATGATTCTGAATCTGCCATCACACGGCTCGCAAAAAATGTGGCGCCGCCAACACGGCGTCACCCTGGTAGTAAGCGCTGTAGCGGTCAAACTGGCGTTGCGCGTGGGCGATATTCTGGTCCGCACGCAGCACCGCCGCATCAAAGCCGGTGCGCTGCAATTGCACCAGCTGGTCGATCAACACGTCCCCGGTGGCGCGGATCTCGCCCGTAAAGCCCAGGCGGCGGCGCAGCAGGAAGGCCTGGCTGTAGGCCCGGCCGTCGGTGAATTTTGGAAAGTTCAGGTCAACGCGGGCCACGCCTTCCAGGTTCACGGTGCGCGGATCGGCATCATTTGCAATTTGCACGATATTGGGGTCAATGTCGCCTATAGCCCTTGTAAAATGGTCGTTTACAGCTATTACTTTGATAGTTTTTTGCATGATCAGGCAATCTCGGTTTCAGAAACAGGGGCGGCCTTGTGGTCGCCTTTTGCGGTGCTGACGCGAACGCTGTTGGCGGCCAGCTTGAAGGGCTCGGCGCCGACGCGGCGCAGGGTGGCAATAAAGGTTTCTGGCGCGTGACGTTCACGGCGGTACGTGTCGAGCACGGCCTCAATCACGTCGGCCACTTCGTCGGCTGCAAACGACGGACCGACCACTTTGCCTGCCATGGGCGTGCCGCTTAAAGTGGAGCCGTCGGAGCCGCCGAGCGACACCTGATACCACTCTTTGCCGTCTTTATCAACGCCCAGAATGCCGATGTGGCCGCTGTGGTGGTGGCCGCAGGAGTTGATGCAGCCGCTGATGTGCAGGTCGATCTCGCCCAGGTCATGCAACTCGTCCAGGTCTTGGTAGCGTTCGGTGATGGCTTGCGCAATCGGCAGTGACCGGGCGTTGGCCAGCGAGCAAAAATCGCCGCCGGGGCAGGCGATCATGTCGGTCAGCAAGCGGATATTGGGGCGGGCGAAACCAGCCTTGCGCGCCGCGCGCCAAAGCTCAGGCAACTGGTCGCAGCGGACCCAGGGCAGCACCAGGTTCTGGTCGTGCGTCACACGCACTTCACCGGCCGAGTAGGTGTCTGCCAAAGTGGCTGCGCCTTCCAGTTGACTGGCGGTGGCGTCGCCGGGCGCGTAGCCCAGGCGTTTGAATGACAGCGTCACCGCGCGCAGATCGGGGTTTTTGTGCGCTGCCACGTTCTGTTGCAGCCAGCGGCCAAACTCAACGTCATCTTCGGAGGCAGCACGCAGAATATTCGCAATTTTTTCTTCGCCGTTTTTCCGGTTGCACACCAGGGCGGGTGGCACAAACGATGCGGACACCCGGTCCAGCTCGGCCTGGCTGATGGTGTGCGGCGCGCCGTCCTGCGTCAGAATTTGCTGGTATTCGGCTTCCACTTCCTCGGTAAAACGCGCGCCTTCTGCCTTCACCAAAATCTTGATGCGCGCCTTGTAGATATTGTCGCGACGGCCCCAGCGGTTGTAAACACGCACCACGGCTTCGAGGTAGTTGAGGAGCTGGTTCCAGGGCAGAAATTCACGAATCACGGTGCCCACCACGGGCGTGCGGCCCATGCCACCGCCGACCAGCACCTTAAAGGCAAGCTGGCCTGCGCCGTCCAGTTTCAAATGCAGGCCGACGTCATGCCAATAGGTGGCGGCGCGGTCTTCCAGCGAGCCGGTGATGGCGATCTTGAATTTGCGCGGCAGAAACGCAAATTCGGGGTGCAGGGTGCTCCATTGGCGCATGATTTCGGCAAACGGGCGCGGGTCGGCAATTTCATCGACCGCAATGCCGGCACGCTCGTCGCTGGTGATGTTGCGAATGCAGTTGCCACTGGTCTGAATGCCGTGCATGTTGACGCTGGCCAGCAGGTCCATCACGTCGGCAGATTTGTCCAGCGGAATCCAGTTGTACTGAACGTTCTGGCGCGTGGTGAAGTGGCCTACGCCCGAAGGCAGCGAGTTCAAATCGCTCAGGCCGGGGTTGGCCGTGTCAAGCCTGTTTTGTTCCTTGCGGTCGTAGTCGCGGGCGATTTTGGCCAGCACCCGCAGTTGGGCGCTTGAGAGTTCGCCATAGGGCACAGCCACCCGCAGCATGGGTGCAAAACGTTGGAGGTACCAGCCATTTTGAAGACGCAGGGGCTTGAATTCTTCATCGCCAAGCTGGCCGGCCAGATTGCGTTCCAGCTGGTCGCGGTACTGGGCGGCGCGGCTTTTTACGAATTGGCGATCAAAGTCGGTGTATTGGTACATG
>JANMVO010000296.1:0-3337 GCA_031392805.1 Rhodoferax sp.
CAGGACCAGCGACCTGACGGAACCCGGCCCAACAGCAAGACGGAAGTCCGCACAATAGGCGGCGAAATGCCCACCGAAGGCATGAGCAAGCGCCTGGACCCCGGTGAAGAACCCGGCGCCCATAGCAAAAAACGCAATCCCATGGCCCGCGTTGGCAGCATGGCTGGGCTGCAAAACCTGGCCAGCTTTTTGATGGCACCGGGCCAATGTGACTGGCTCCCCGGCCAGAGCATCATGATGGACGGCGGCAACGCGCTGGTCACGGGCGGCAACTTCCATGAGTTGCGTGACGGGAGCGACGCCGACTGGGTGCAAGCCCGCGCGCGCATTGAGGCGCAAAATAACCATGACAAGGCGCAACGACAGGACGATGAACGAAGACCCCGGCAACCGCACAGAGCCAACACACGCGATCAGCGCCAGCCGCGTCATCACCCCCAGACTGATCGCACTGGTGGCAATGATGGTGCTGGCGCACATGGCGTTTACGGGCGGGCGCGTGTCGCTCATGCTGTATGCCATAAAGTTGCAGGCATCGACCGCAACGGTGGGCCTGCTGGTCAGCCTGCTGTCGGTAGTGCCGATGGTGCTGTCGGTGCACATGGGCCGCTGGACCGACCGTGTGGGCGTGTTCAAACCGGCCCTGATCGCGTTGACCTTCATCGTTGCGGGCACGCTGCTGCCGGCCTTGCAGCCGTCCATTGCCTTGCTGGGCATTGCCAGCGTGTTTCTGGGCTCGGGCTTCATGCTGATGCACGTGACCATCAACAACGCGGTGGGCCATGCCAGCACGGCCGAAAACCGCCCGCGGGCCTTCACCGTGCTGGCGCTCGGGTTTTCCACCTCCAGCATCCTGGGCCCGGTGATTGCCGGTTTCACCATTGACCATGCCGGCTACGCCGCCACCTTTGTGACGCTGGCGGTGTTCCCGGTGCTGTCGCTTGCCGCCTTGCGGTACACATCAAGAGGCGCAGCGCCACACGCTCCCCTGGCGCTGCCGCCCGAAGGCGCGCACGTGATGGACCTGCTGCGCGATGGACCCATGCGCGCGGTCTTCGTCGTCAGCTGCCTGCTGTCCATGGGTTGGGACATGTTCATCTTCATGGTGCCGGTGCAGGGTGCGCGCATCGGGCTGTCGGCGGCCAACATCGGTGTCATCATGGGCACCTTTGGCGTGGCCACTTTCGTCGTGCGTTTGGGCATGCCCTGGCTCTCGCGGCGTTTGAGCGAATGGCAAACGCTGACCTTCGCACTGGGCGTGACGGCCTTTGTCTACCTGGTGTTTCCGCTGCTTACCGCCCTGCCCGTTCTGCTGGCGCTGGCGTTTGTGCTGGGCCTGGGCCTGGGGTCTGCCCAGCCCATGGTCATGAGCCTGATCCACCGGGTGGCGCCCGCAGGGCGCACCGGCGAAGCCGTGGGCGTGCGCACCGGCCTGCTCAACACCAGCCAGGTCTTCATGCCCCTGCTGTTTGGGGCCTTCAGCACAGCGGCGGGCACGGTGCCTGCATTCTGGATACTGGCCATGATTCTGGCGGCCGGTGGCGTCTTTGCGGGCAAGAGCAAGGGCCTTGACGGATAGCCTGCGCGTTCCGAAGACCGGCACCGGCCCGGCTTCCTTAGATGTGCGACTGCCGGGCTGCCATCTTGTGGTTTCGCATCGGTTCAATGGTTCAGATCGCCTGGATGGTTCAGACCCATTGAAAATATTAAGGAAGCGCGGATTTATTCCCCGCGGCCCGTGATCACTTGGCTTGGGCGGTCCGGCGACTTTTCAGAACACTGCAACAACACGCTGCTGCCCGCTTGACTTTATCTCAAATGAGATACAAAATGGCGACCTATTCAGGAGTCAACACCATGACAGCACAAACCTCCATGCTCCACATCCGGGTGGATGACAACATCAAAGAGCAAGCCACGGATGCCTTGAGTGCGATGGGGCTGTCTGTGTCAGATGCTGTGCGCTTGTTTTTGCGCCGCGTGGTCATCGACCAGGCATTTCCACTCGAACTCAAGGTGCCCAACGCTGAGACCCGCGCAGCGATGGAAGAGTCGCGCGGGATGATGGCCAAACGCCGCGCCCGGTTTGCCACTGCTGACGAACTGTTTGCTGATCTTGAAAAAAACAGCAGCCTCTAAACGTGCGGTGCTGCCAAGGGCCGCTGATTACTCGCGTATATTTTCGAAAGACTGGCAACGCCTGTCCCACTCCGGGCGGCACGACATGGGGCGACTCAAAGAAGCAATGATCTTGTTGATCGCCAATGACGCACCCCTTGGCCACGAGTGGCTGGATCACAACCTGAAAGGCGAATGGGCCGACCACCGGGAGTGTCACATCGGCGGCGACTTCCTGCTGATCTACCAGGTGGAGGCCAACCGGATCAACTTTGTGCGTTCGGGCACGCATTCTGAGCTTTTTGGCAGTTGAGGGAATATGGGGTTTTGACATCTCGGACTACTCCTCGCTGGAAAATACGGTTTCCGGGAAGTGGGAGCAACGGGAATGCGAACGAGTCCCCCTACTTCCCACCCAACCCCATTGCCCGCGTAATCACCTCCTTCATGATCTCGTTCGTGCCACCATAAATGCGCTGCACGCGGGCATCGGCGTAGGCGCGGGTGATGGGGTATTCCCACATGTAGCCGTAGCCGCCGAAGAGTTGCACGCATTCGTCCATCACTTTGCATTGCAGGTCTGAACACCAGTATTTGGCCATGCTGGCGGTCGCCGTGTCGAGCTCGTCCTGCATCAGCAGTTCGATGCTTTTGTCGACAAACACGCGGGCAATCTGCACCTGGGTTTGCAGCTCTGCCAGCGTGAAGCGGGTGTTCTGAAAACTCGCTACTGGCTGGCCAAACACTTTGCGCTCTTTCACATAGTCCACCGTCCAGTCGATGGCGCTCTGCGCCGCGGCAACGGCGCCAATCGCTATCTGCATCCGCTCCCAGGGCAGTTGCTCCATCAGGCAGATGAAGCCACGGTTCTCCTGCTGCGGGCCACCCAGCAGGTTGTCTGCGGGAACCTTCACGTTGTCAAAAAACAATTCGGATGTGTCCTGCGCCTTCAGGCCCAATTTTTTCAGGCGCTTGCCGACTGAGTAGCCTGGCACGCTGCGCTCGACCAGCAGCAGGCTGGTGCCTTTGGCGCCTGCTGCCGGGTTGGTTTTGGCAACGACGATGGTCAGGTCCGCGTGCCAGCCGTTGGTGATGAAGGTTTTGCTGCCGTTGAGCAGGTAACTCCCGTCTGGCTGTTTGATCGCAGTGGCTTTGATGCCCTGCAAATCAGAACCCGCCGCAGGCTCGCTCATGGCAATGGCGCCGACCATCTCGCCAC
>JANMVO010000333.1:0-5667 GCA_031392805.1 Rhodoferax sp.
ATCGCGCACCGGGGCGCTGGCGGTAAAGAGCATGCGGTGGATCTTAGGGTTGTCCCCCGGACGACGGAATCAACTTTGCGGCAATTGAGGCTACGCAACAAACGAAGGCAAAACAGGTCTTCGTTTGTTGCGAAGCCTCAATTGCCGCAAAGTTGATTCCGTCGTCTGGGGGACAACCCTAAGATTGATCGCATGCCATTTAATGCCAGCGCGCCGGTGCGTGATTTTTCTTCAGAACCCGAGCGCATCGGGACGCAGACCGACATCCTAGGCGAGTCTCCGCTGTGGGACGACCAGGCGCAGTGCCTGTACTGGCTGGATATTCGTCGGCCTGCCCTTCGCAGGCTCTCTCCGGCCACTGGGCAAGTCGATAGCTGGCCGCTGCCCGGCCTTGCCGGCTGTATCGCGTTAACCGATGACCACCGGCTGCTGGTGGCCCTGCCCCGGGAAATCGTCTTGTTTGACCCGGCCGCCGGCCCCCTGACGCCGTTCGTGGAGCCGCCGCCGCAACCGGACGGTCACCGCTTTAATGACGGCCGTTGCGATGCCCAAGGCCGCTTCTGGGTCGGCACCATGCACAACGTGACGCGTGCACCCGAGGGCGTGCTCTACCGTCTGGAAGGGAGTGGCCCGATGGTGCCGGTGCGCACCGGCGTCTGCATCCCGAACAGCCTTGCTTTCAGCCCCGACGGCCGCACCATATACTTTGCTGATTCGCTGCGTTATACCATCTTTGCCCACGACTACGACCTGGCCACCGGTACGATGGGCGCCGAACGCCTCTTTGCCGCCAGCACGCCACCGGCTTTTGCCGATGGCTCGGCGGTGGACGCCGAGGGTTTCCTGTGGAACGCGCAGTTCAATGGCGGCCGACTGGGGCGCTACGCACCCGACGGCCGCATCGACCGCGTTATGCCTCTGCCCGTGAAACGGCCGACCTGTTGTGCCTTCGGCGGACCCGACCTCGACCTGCTCTACATCACCACCGCCAGCCAGAACATGAGCGAGGCCGAGATGCAGGCCGAGCCGCTGGCCGGGGCGCTGCTGGCCCTCAAGGTCGGCGTGCGCGGCCTTCCTGAACCTCGCTTCTCGCTTAATGGAATTAACGCAACCACCCCTGCCTTCCCGGCAGCACAAACATGAACGCACAGCCCATCACTTTGGCCTCGATCGAGGCTTTCTGTTTTCGCGTCCCGGTTCAAACGCCGATCAAGGTCGCCTTTGGCACCTTTCGCGACCGCCCCTTCGTGCTGGTGCACGTGGTCGACACCGAGGGTGCAGAAGGCTGGGGCGAGGCCTGGTGCAACTGGCCCGCCGTCGGTGCCGAGCATCGCGCCCGCCTTGTCGTAGACTTGGGAGAGCGCCTGATTGGCCGCCGCTTCGCATCGCCGGCCGAGCTGTTCCACACCTTCTCCAGGGAACTTGAAGTACTTGTGCTGCAGACGCTGGATGTCGGTCCGATCGCCCAAGCCGTGGCCGGCATCGATATCGCGGTGTGGGATCTGGTGTCACGCAAGGCTGGGCAGCCGCTGTACCGCCTGCTGCGAGACCAGCTGGTGGAAACCGTACCGGTCTACGCCACGGGCATCAACCCCGACGAGCCCGAACATTTCGCAGCGGCACGACAGGCCGAAGGCCACCGCGCCTTCAAGCTCAAGACCGGCTTCGGTCATGACCTCGATGTGCGAAACCTGCGCGAAATGCGCAATGCGCTCGGCCCTGAGGCGGTCATCACCTGTGACGCCAACCAGTCCCATACACTTTTATCGGCACGCGCCTTTTGCGACGCCATCGAAGACCTGAAGCTCAGCTGGTTTGAAGAGCCGATTCGCGTTGACGCCTCCGAGGCCGACTGGCTGGCGCTGGCCGCTGCCTCGAAAACACCACTGGCCGGTGGCGAAAACTTCCATGGCGAGCAGTTCACCCGCGCGCTGGCCTCGCCGGTGCTTCAGGTGATTCAACCCGACATTACCAAGTGGGGCGGCGTCACTGGCAACTGGGCAGTGGCGCACGGCGCAGTGGCAGTCGGCAAGCGTTACTGCCCGCACTACTTTGGCGGTGGCGTGTCGCTGCTGGCCTCGCTGCATGTGCTTGCTGCTGCGGGTGGTGAAGGGCTGCTGGAGTTTGACTGCCATCCCAACGTGGGCCGCGAGGCCGTTATCGGTTCATTGCTTCCGGTAGACAACGGCCGCGTGCCCGTGCCGCAGACACCTGGTCTCGGTGCCGTGCCCAAAATTGAAGCGCTTGAGCCCTACCGCACCTGGTTTGGCAAAACGGCGTGAGCCATGGACACCACGTCTTTCTGTTTCCCTTGTCAGGCTGCCGCGCCGTGTGCTGCACCGCCTTGACGCCCGTGCCCGCAGTGCGGGAGAAACACGCTCTGGCTTCATTGCACGGATGGCCGTTGAAGGGCGCGAGCCTGTAGCGCACGGGTAAAACAGTTTTGCCCTGGCCTGGCAGCCTGTCGGACTTAAGAATTCGAAAATCTGTCTGATTTTGAATTTGCTTGGTGGCCAAATTTGGCCACTATTTATAGACTGAAGCTCCTTCCTGCCGACGAGAGAGCAAGTTCCCAGTCAGGAAGCTGCCCATTTGGGATCTGCATTTATACTGTTTTTTTAAACAGTATAAATGTCAATACTCACAACCCACGATAACTCGCCCGCCACCGACCCACCCTCCGCTCCGCCTTATTGCGAGTTGCATTGCCTGACCAACTTCAGCTTTCAGCGCGGTGCCTCGCACCCTGAAGAACTGGTGGCGCGAGCCCATGCGCTGGGTTACACGGCGCTGGCCATCACTGACGAGTGTTCGGTGGCCGGGGTGGTGCGGGCGCACGTTGAGGCGAAAAAGCTTGGCTTGAAGCTGCTGTTGGGGGCGGAGTTTGGCTTTTCTTGGTCTGAGTCTGAGTCTGAACGAGACGCCAAGGAAGACGCCAAGCCCTTCAAACTCATCGCCCTGGCCCACACCATGGCGGGCTGGGGCAATCTGTGCGAGTTCATCACGGCAGCGCGTCGCAAAGCGGCCAAGGGCAGGTACACCGTGTCGTGGCAGGGCAGCGATTTTGCCCTGCTGCAAAGCTGCGAAATCTTGCTGATTCCCACGAACGCTATTAATTTTGAATCACTATGTTCATATCTGACGCGGGCTAGAGGCGTATTTGGCTTCAATTTATGGCTGGCAGCCGAACTTTTGCATGGGCTGCACGATGCCCTGTGGCTGCACACGCTACAGCGCGCCTCAACTCTCACCGGCGTGCCTCTGGTCGCCGCAGGCAACGTCCACATGCACGTGCGCTCCCGCAAGCCGCTGCAAGACGTGATCACCGCTGTGCGTCTGAACCGAGCGGTGGCCGAGTGCGGGTTTGAATTGCAGGCCAATGCCGAAGCGCATTTGCGCTCGCGGGAGCGGCTCAAAGCAATTTACCCAAACGCTCTGCTGGCCAACACACTGACCATCGCCGCGCGCTGCAACTTCAGCCTGGATGAGTTGCGCTACCAGTATCCGGTTGAGACCGTCTTGCCCGGCCTCACCCCAGCGCAAACCCTGCGGCAATTCACCGATGAGGGCGCACTGACCCGCTACCCGCACGGCACGCCTGCGTCAGTGCAGCAACAGGTGGCGTACGAGCTGGCGTTGATCACCGAGCTGAAGTACGAGATGTACTTCCTGACCGTGCACGACATCGTGCGCTTTGCCCGCGACAAAGAAATTTTGTGCCAGGGCCGCGGCTCGGCGGCCAACTCGGCCGTGTGCTACTGCCTGGGCATCACCGAGGTGAATCCAGTGCAGGGCAACCTGCTGTTTGCGCGCTTCATCAGCCGCGAGCGCAATGAGCCGCCCGATATTGATGTGGATTTTGAGCACGACCGTCGCGAAGAAGTCATCCAGTACATCTACAAAAAATACGGGCGTGATCGCGCTGCCATTGCCGCCACCGTGGTCACCTACCGGCCCCGCAGTGCCATCCGCGATGTCGGCAAGGCACTGGGTGTCGATGACGCGCTGATCGAGCGTTTTGCCAAAGCGCATTTCTGGTTTGATGGCCAGAGTGCCATGGCCGGGCGCTTGCTGCGCGCCGGACTGGACCCGGATGACGCGCACATTCGCCAATTGTTGTGGTTGACGCAGCAGTTGCTGGGTTTTCCGCGCCACCTGAGCCAGCACGTGGGCGGCTTTGTGCTGACGCAGGGCAAGCTGACGCGCCTGGTACCCGTGGAAAACGCGGCCATGGTGGGCAGCCCCAAAGCGTGGGGCGAGGGGCTCCATGCGCAGCATGGGGATCGACCAGCGCCGGGGATCACCAGCACGGGCGAGGCAGCTTCTGGATCCATACCCGGTGCACTGCCCGTGCTGCGGTCCATCATCCAGTGGGACAAGGACGATCTCGACGCGATGGGTCTGCTCAAGGTCGATGTGCTGGCCTTGGGCATGCTCAGCGCCATTCGCCGCTGTCTCAATTTGGTTAGCCAGCAGCGCGGCAGCCTGCTGCGCATGCAGGACATTCCTGCCGAAGACCCGGCCACTTTTGAGATGATTTGCAAAGCCGACACCGTGGGCGTGTTCCAGATCGAGAGCCGCGCGCAGATGAGCATGCTGCCGCGCCTCAAGCCCCGCACGTTTTACGACCTGGTGATTGAAGTCGCCATCGTGCGCCCAGGCCCGATTCAGGGCGGTATGGTGCACCCTTACCTTAAAAACCGGCAGCAGCCCGACAAAGTGGCGTACCCCTACCCGGCGCTGCGCAAAGCGCTGGAGCGCACGCTGGGCATCCCGATTTTTCAGGAGCAGGTGATGCAGATCGCCATGATTGCGGCCGACTTTACCGGCGATGAAGCCGATGATTTGCGCCGCTCCATGGCGGCGTGGAAACGTAAGGGCGGGGTGCACAAATTTCATGACCGGCTGGTTCACCGCATGGTTCTCAACGGCTATGAGGAAGAGTTTGCCGAGAACATCTTCAAGCAGATTCAGGGCTTTGGCGAATACGGTTTTCCCGAGAGCCACGCCGCCAGTTTTGCGCTTTTGGCCTATGTGAGCAGTTGGCTCAAATGCCATGAGCCCGCCTGCTTTCTGGCCGCCTTGCTCAACTCGCAGCCCATGGGTTTTTACCCGCCTGCACAACTGGTCTATGACGCCAAACGCCACGGCATCGAAGTGCGCCCGGCGGATGTGACGGTGAGTGGGTGGGATTGCACGCTGGAGCAATGGAGGTCAGATCCCGATTCAGCAGAGCAATGGGGGTCAGATCCCGATTCAGGACAGCCATCTCATCGGAGCGCGCAACGTAATACGAAATCGGGCTCTGACCCCCATTGCGGACCCACGCGCGGACTCCCGCCCTTTTTCGTCCAAAGTCAACCCGCTGTCCGCCTCGGCCTGTGCCTGGTCTCCGGCCTCGCCGAAACCACCGCAAAGCGCATCATCACTGCACGAGCAATAACCCCCTTCACCAGCACCGAAGACCTCGCCCTGCGCGCCGCTCTCGATCAAGGCGACCTCAATGCCCTGGCGTCTGCCGACGCGCTGGCGGCGCTATCCGGCCACCGCCGCCAGCAGGTATGGGATGCATCGGCCTTGAAGCGCGCACCCCCTTTGCTGCAAGGAGTGCCGATCAATGAAGATTCTCTGCAACTGCCCGCCGCCAGTGAAGGCGAAGAGGTGGTC
>JANMVO010000354.1:0-1820 GCA_031392805.1 Rhodoferax sp.
GCCAGGCAATGCGGTGGTGCGTGCTGCGCGCGGCATTCCATTGCGGCCCCAAAGTGGACAGGTTGGGCTGCATGGCTTGCGGAAAAGCCAGCATCAGGGTCCAGCAAGGCGCCACTTCAACTTTGGACAATGGCTTCGCCATTGCTTCCAGTTGCTTCGATAGTTGTAGCAACTCATGCCCTTGCGACGGGGGCAAAGCAAGGATGACACCATCAAACCCGGAGAAAACCCGCTGCGAGCCGTGCGTGCCGGTGGTGCGCAACTGCCATCGTTTGGCGTCGAGTGCGTCGCGCTCAAGACGCGTCACGCAGGTTTGCAACTCCACCTGGCGCGCATCCACCAGCGGCTGCGCCCAGGCGCGCACCAAAGCGTTCATGCCCGGCGTCGGCACCCAGTGTGCCTCGCGCGCAGGCAGGCCGGCAGCGGCGACACGGCCCAGCTCGTCAAGCACGCGCACCGTGTTGGCGCTCCAGGGTTTGCACAGACCGGGCACGGTTTCCAAGGCATGGGCAAAACGCGCATCGCGCACGGTGAAATACTGCGCGCCATGGTCAAACGTGCCAAATGCGCTGCGCCGCGTGGCCATGCGCCCGCCAACGCCTGCGCTCTTCTCGAACACCGTCACGCGATGCCCGGCTTTCAAGAGCGTGCGCGCGCAGGTTATGCCGGACATGCCGGCCCCGACCACGGCAAAATGCTTGACGGGCTGGGGGACTGTGGGTTTGGGCTTGACCATGACTGACTCTCCATTTGTTGTTGTATGCCTTGCACTTTACACGCCCTGATTGCGGCACAGGTCAAGGACCCAAGTTGCAGGCCCAACTTACAGACCCAACTTAAACGCCCCGGTGCCGCTGTAGCAGCGCGGCGCGTGTGGCCGGGCTTTCAAGGCGTTGCAGCCACCATTGCAGCGCGCGCCCCTGGTCCGGTTTGGCGGCACCGCGCCAGGCGTAGCTGACACGAATCACGCGCTCCGGACGCTCTACTTTTTTAACCACCAGACGCCCGGCCTCAATAAAGGTGCGTGCCATGCTCTCAGGCAAAAAGCCGCCCCCCAGGCCGCGCAGTTGCGCCTCCAGTTTGGCCGACATGGTGGCCACGGTGAACACGTCCTGGCCACCGAGCAGGCCAAAAGTCAGCCCGACGCCGCGTGGCACCGAATCAGCCACGGCCACGGCGCGGTGCTGCTGGATCAATTCGTCAGTGAGCGGCTCAGGCGCTGTGGCCAGCGGGTGGTGCGGTGCCACCGCAAAGACAAAGCTGACCGTGCCCAGCGGCTTGCCGTGGATGCCGCCGCTGCTGCCGGGCTCAAGCGCTACCCCAACCGCCAGATCAGCCTGGCCCGAGGTCAGCGCCAGCATCGTGCCCGACAGGACCTCGTCGCGCAGCTTGATGCGGGTCGGTGGATTGAGTGCAAAAAACGCCTCGCACAGCTCCATCACGGTGGGCCGCGAGATGATGCTGTCCAGGGCGATGGTAAGCTGCGGCTCCCAACCCGTGGCGACGCGCTTCACCCGGTTGGCGACCGCATCAATTTCCTGCAACAGGCGTGCGCCTTCACGCAGCAGCTCAGACCCGGCTTCTGTCGGGCGGGCGTGGCGCGAGCGGCGGTCAAACAGCAGCACGTCCAGCGCGTCTTCAATCTGGCGCACGCGGTAGGTCAGCGCGCTGGGCACCAAGCCCAAGTGTCGCGCGGCACCGGCAAAGCTGCCAGCCTCTGCAATGGTTTGCAGCATTGCCAGGGCGTCGGGCGTCAGGACATCGCGGGCCGTTTGCATTGATTGGGGATATTAGTTCAAATAATTCGAATGATGCCATCA
>JANMVO010000632.1:0-2183 GCA_031392805.1 Rhodoferax sp.
ATCGCCACAGTAAGCGCAAATATTGCGGTCGCGCACAAACAGCTTGCTGTTGGTCAGGCTGGGCCGCAGGTTGAAAGGGTTGATTGCCGGCACGCCCTTGGTGCCAATGATGCTGTTCACCGCGATGATGGACTGTAGCCCGGTAATGGCATTGTGCCCGCCATGGAACACCGCCACTTCGCCGCCA
The DNA here is from genome assembly GCA_031392805.1 of Rhodoferax sp. Lineage (GTDB taxonomy): Bacteria > Pseudomonadota > Gammaproteobacteria > Burkholderiales > Burkholderiaceae_C > JANYCG01. Next base: position 188 of record JANMVO010000632.1, read on the forward strand.
GATTCCCAGCGCACTTCCTCGGCGGCGTAATGAATCACCGCCTGTTCAAGCGAAATCCACGATTGGGGCAACCCCTGGGCTGACAGCTTCAAAACCTTCAAAACACGCCTCCTGGAACTTCTGAAACATCGCGGAACAGACCGCCAGCGCCCTAGCCGCGAGCCCTGTCCTGAACACGTTTACACCGATGACACTAGTACAACCAGTCTCTGGCAGCAAAACAAACCAACGCACTCTGCCGCTGAGACACAATATAACCTGTTTTCGTGACGGTCCGGCCTCAAGGGCTTTGCCAAAAGGCGCAGCCTGCTATTAAAAATATATTCCAACAGTGACAGCTTCGAATGAACGTTTTGAATCAAGGTATTGAATGAAGGTTTTTCGCGGCTTTAATCACCCTGGCGTTGCCCCGGCCTGCGCCTTGACCATTGGCAATTTTGACGGCGTGCACCGGGGCCACCAGGCCATGCTGGCGCTGCTGGGCAGCGAAGCGCAGCAGCGCGGCGTGCCAAGCTGCGTGCTGACGTTTGAGCCCCATCCGCGCGACTATTTTGCCAAGGCCAACCACAAGCCCGCGCTGGCCCCGGCCCGCATTGGCACCCTGCGCGACAAGCTGATTGACCTGGCACGCTGTGGCGTCGATCAGGCCGTGGTGCTGCGGTTCAACGCCCGCCTCGCAGCGCAGCCGCCGCAAGCGTTTATCGATGATGTGCTAGTCGGTGGGCTGGGCGCCAAATATGTGCTGGTGGGGGACGATTTCCGCTTCGGCGCCAAGCGTGCCGGTGACTACGCGATGCTCGACAAAGCGGGTGACGGGCGACCCGACGGCAAGGGCTTCGACGTGGCCCGAATGAACAGCTACGAGGTGCACAATTTACGGGTGTCCAGCTCAGCCGTGCGTGAGGCGCTGGCTGAGGGTCGCATGCTTGACGCCGCGCGTCTCTTGGGGCGGCCTTACCGCATCTCGGGCCACGTGGTGCATGGCCGCAAATTGGGGCGGGTTCTGGGTTTTCCCACGCTCAACCTGCGGTTTTCCCACTGGGCGCCCGCTGCCAGCGGCATCTTTGTGGTGCTGGTGCACGGCCTGGGCAAAAGCGAGACTGATGCGCCCTTGCCGGGCGTGGCGAATCTGGGCATTCGGCCTTCGCTGGACCCGGACGATGTGAACGGCGGACGCGTGCTGCTGGAGACGCATTGCCTGGATTGGCCCGCCAGTCTGGGCAATGAGGAGGCATACGGTAAAATCGTCCGCGTGGAACTGCTTCACAAACTGCACGGCGAACTCAAATACGACGGTCTGGATGCCTTGACAAAAGGCATCGCCAAAGACTGCGATGACGCGCGCGCCTGGCTTGATTCACAGGTCAAGTCTCAAAATACGCCACAAAACAAGCCACAAAATTTCCAGGCACGAATTTGACCGGGCCACACCGACGCACTTTGCCCCGCGTCCTGTCCTTTTGTGTCTTTTTGTGTCCTTTTGCTTTGCGCGGCTTCACACGGCAAGCAGCCGATCAGTATCCCTCGACACAAACGTCGCTGAGATTGACCCTGTGCCCGGCGAGGCAACCGACGTTACGAACGCAAGCCCCACCTAAAACATTTTCCCGAATATTAAGTTTGCCATGACCGAAAAAGTTGAGACCGCCAAAGCGGATTACCGCAGCACCCTGAACCTGCCAGACACGCCCTTCCCGATGCGCGGCGATCTGCCCACGCGCGAGCCCGGCTGGGTCAAGGCCTGGGAAGACAAAGGCATTTACAAAAAGCTGCGCGATGCCCGCGCTCACGCGCCGAAGTTCATCCTGCACGACGGCCCGCCCTATGCCAATGGCCAGATCCACATGGGCCACGCCGTCAACAAAATTCTGAAGGACATGATCGTCAAGGCGCGCCAGCTCAAAGGCATGGACGCGCAGTACATCCCTGGCTGGGATTGCCACGGCCTGCCGATCGAGAACGCCATCGAGAAGAAATTTGGCCGCAATCTGCCGCG
>JANMVO010000390.1:0-2385 GCA_031392805.1 Rhodoferax sp.
GTATGGCTTGCCCGCCAGCTCAAAACTGCCACTGTCGGGCGTGTACAAACCCGTGAGCACGTTGAAGAATGTGGTCTTGCCAGCGCCGTTGGGGCCAATCAGGCCATAGACCTGGCCGCGCTTGATGTTGATGCCCACGTCACTCAAGGCCTGCAGGCCACCAAAACGTTTGGAGACGCCGGTGACGTTCAGAACCACATCAGTGGTTGTCATAGTGCTTCGTGACCGGTTGAGGACAGAGGTTGCCCCGCTATCGTGTGGCCGCGGTCTTTGCCATGCAGTTTCATGATTTCGCAGCCTGTTGCAGCGACTTGCCATGGTCCGGCGACGGCCACAGCCCGCGTGGGCGCAGCAGCATGATGCTGATCATGGCCACCGCAATCAGCAATTGGCGCAGGATGGCGGAGTCGAGCCGACCACCGGTCATGGCCTGCAGCGGCCCGGCCACATAGCGCAGCACCTCGGGCAGGGCCGACAGCAGCACGGCCCCCAGAATGACGCCCGGCAGGTGACCAATGCCGCCGAGCACCACCATGGCCACAATCATCACCGACTCCATCAGGCTGAAAGACTCAGGTGAAATAAAACCCTGAAACGCGGCGAACATGGCACCTGACACGCCGCCGAAGGTGGCGCCCATGCCAAAGGCCAGCAGCTTCAAGTTGCGGGTGTTGATGCCCATGGCCTTGGCGGCGATTTCATCCTCTCGAATTGCCATCCAGGCCCGGCCAACGCGCGACAATTCGATGCGGTGGCAGATCACCACGCTGATGACCACCAGGACCAGGAACAGGTAGTAGTAAAGCGAGACCGAATTCAGCTCAAAACCGCCAATGCTCAGCTTCTTGCCCAGGTCCAGCCCAAAGAAGCTGATCGAATCAATCTGGTTCAGCCCCTTGGGGCCGTTGGTGATGTTGACCGGGTGATCCAGGTTGTTCAAAAACACGCGGATGATTTCACCAAAACCCAAAGTGACAATGGCCAGGTAGTCACCGCGCAGGCGCAATGTGGGCGCGCCCAGCAGCACGCCAAAAAAGCCCGCGACAGCCGCCGCAGCCGGGATGATCACCCACAAAGGCGTGTGCATGCCATTGGGAAACAGCGAGGCGATTAGCGGGAATGTGTCGGTGAGATGCGGCGACGCAAACAGGCCAAACATGTACGCGCCAATGGCGAAGAAAGCCACATAGCCCAGATCCAGCAGTCCCGCGTAGCCCACCACAATGTTGAGCCCCAGGGACAGCAGCACATAAAGCAAGGCCATGTCGGCAATGCGCACCCAGGCATTGCCAAAGCCCTGCAGGATCAATGGCAGGACCAGCAGCCCGGCGGCGGCAATCAAGGTGGCGATGAGTCTGGTTTTTGAGTTCATGAACTACCTCTAATTGGTCGTCTCAGGCTCTATCCGCCACGCGTTCACCCAGCAGGCCTGAGGGTCGAAGGGTCAACACGATGATCAACACAATGAAGGCAAATATGTCGGAGTAGTGGCTGCCCAGCACCCCGCCCGTGAGCGTGCCGATGTAGCCCGCCCCAATCGACTCAATCAAGCCCAGCAAAATGCCGCCCAGCACAGCGCCCGCCAGGTTGCCAATGCCGCCAAACACCGCCGCCGTAAAGGCCTTGAGGCCCGGCAGGAAGCCCATGGTGTGGTTCACCGTGCCATAGTTGGCAGCCCACATCACCCCGGCAATGGCCGCCAGCACGGCGCCAATCAAAAACGTGGCCGAGATCACCACGTCGGGCTTGACACCCATGAGTGACGCCACGCGCGGGTTTTCTGCCGTGGCGCGCATGGCACGGCCTAACTTCGTGGCGTTGACGACCCACATCAATACCGCCAGCGACACCGCCGTCATGCCCAAAATCAATATTTGCGTGGTCGTGATCACCGCGCCGCCGATGTTGAAAGGCGCTGCGGGAAGCAGATTGGGATAGGGCTTGTAGTTCGGCTTCCAGATGATCATGGCCAGGGTCTGCAGCAGGATGGACATGCCGATGGCGGTGATCAGCGGGGCCAGCTTGGGGCTGTTGCGCAAGGGGCGGTAGGCGACTTTCTCGATCACAAAATTGAGCGCCGCAGCCACAATGCAGGCAATCACCAGTGCAACGATCAGGATCACATAGCCGGGCGTGCCGGGCATGGATTCTTTCATCAGCCCGATCGTGCTCCAACTGGTCAGCGCCCCCACCATCAGCACGTCGCCATGCGCAAAGTTGATGAGGTTGATGATGCCGTACACCATGGTGTAACCCAGCGCGACCAGGGCATACATGCTGCCCAACACCAAGCCGTTGATGATCTGCTGGATGAAGGTATCCATAAAACTTCTCCGATTTTTAGTCTGCGCTGACTCCTGCAAATTGAAGTCGAGGCGCGGCCCT